>JADJLG010000001.1:0-300000 GCA_016710235.1 Saprospiraceae bacterium | reverse complement strand
GCTGTTAAAAATAGTATGGTACTTTGCTTTTTTCTGATCATATTGAAACAAGTAATCACTTAGTCCTCCTGCTCTGAAGTAGTATTCTAAATCCAGGGAGCCTCTGATTTTAATCCTGTTAAAGTAAAGAGAATAAGCATCCTTGGCCATTAGCATAGCCGTTTTGATCATTGCCTTTTTTACTTCTTTTGAACTATGTAGTTGTACAGGGTTGTTGTACAAATTGTAAGCCTTACAAACTATTTCATCATGAGATTTAAAAAACTTAAGGTCATCATTGGTAAAATTGAGTTGGGGTAAAAAATCCGATGGCACATTGCACATAATGCCGCTACACATTTCTCCCGTAAAGCCAGATATGCCGGCGTAACAGCAGCTATCGGTCATATACTTGAAGTAATCCCTCAGATCGGTCGTGGCCTTAGCGAGATTGGTGATATAAGTGGTAGGGCCTGTGTTTTCGTTATTCAGCAGATTCTCGAGTTGCTGAGCCTTGATATCTACATCTTCCTGTGACAGACAGTTGGCTACTAAGGGTATCTTGAGCTTGACGGTAAATCGATTGAGCACGCCTTCCGGATTGCTTTCTTTTCCGACAAGGAGGAAGTATGGACTTTCGCTCGCGGCTTGTGTCTCTGCGTTGGCCATGATCTCTTCTGTGAGGCCTTGCTCACCGTTATGGATATAGTACCCGAAGTCAATGACTTTGAAGGATCGGTAGATTTCGGGCAGGGCTGCATTGGCTTCATCGGCCAATGTCGCTATGTTGCCCGTCCCCGTATTGTATCCTGACATATCTGCCAGTTGGACATAGTTGGATTGAGCTATGACCAAGTTCCGGCACAGCAGCACCAGAAAGAGGTGAAGAATGATATTTTTCATGATGTTTCTGTTGAGATGTTTAATTATTGATTTTGATCGTCCGGTACACGTTTACGCCTGCAAATGGAATTTTGTAATTCAGATCCAAATACAATGTATGATCTGAATCAATAGTGAATTCGAATTCTTCAGACCAAAGGAAGGCTATTCGGTTTCCAAAATTCTTTGCAATTACGTCTTCAGGAAGATTTGATCCATGTGCTGTGCCATCCATAACAACCTATGATACCTTGGCAAAACTTACAAACTAAATACTATGGTGATCTTTAAACTTGTACTGATTACTTAAGGGCTATTGTACTTTGGTCTTCTAGAAAATACTATCAAATTCCTGACCAATCCATGGAGTATGGATAATGCTTTCCTAATATAGCTCACTTGAAAACTGAACCTATCGAGGTATTAAGTAAGCGATATGAAATTCACATAGTATTAGAAGCATAATAAATATAAGCTGTTAGCGTATTTATTATGAATTTTATACAGAGTCTGTTAACTCAAGATCATATAATGGCAATTCAGTAACTATCGCAGTTATTTCATGTTCAAGGACATCGTTTATGTTTTGAATAAAAAGTCCTTCATTGTTTATATAGAAAATATATTTAAATGGAACTTCACATTTTTCGCCCATTAAAATAGCATCATCATCAGTACAAATTGTTAAACCTGTTTTGAACAAGTCTTTTACTTTTGAACCAATTCCAATGCCATGTATTGTTTTACCTTTATACTTACCAAAGTAAACAGTTCTAAAAATGATGCCAGATGCTATATTAATCGAAACACGAATTGAGCCAAAGAATGATATATTAATCTGGAAACCAAATAGGGATATTTCTTTTTCATCATTTGATGTATCATGAAGAATATCAATAAGACTGCTCATATTTTTTCCTATTTGAAATTCTTTTGTTCCGAAATAGGGATGAATTGTTTTATTTAGTAAGTCCATATAATTTAATTTTTTAAGACCTTTCCTGTAGGCCCATCTATGATTTTTGAATTCTCAAATCTCCACTCGTCGCCATAGTTTTTTACATCTATAACTTTCGTATTTTTACCTGTAAATTTCACTATTTCAGCACCTTCTAGTTTATAATATACAGCATTTTCATGTCTGCTGCCCTGGTAATTGAATACTATTGAGCTTTTGCCTGCTTTCCCTCCATCAAATGTATAAAGAACAGCATCTGAATTTCCTTGATATTCAGATTTTTTCCATCCTTTGCTTGTTAAAAGATCATCTAGATCTGTGTGCTTCTTACCCCAAATTTTAGAAGGGTTTTTGAATAACTCTTCTAAGTTTGTAATACCAGCTCTTACAACATCCTCTGCATCAATTTTTGTGCCATCGGGATTGGATATTTTTATTATTCAACCTTAGAGGGTAGAGAGAATCAACATTTTCATCTACCGACCAAGCTTAAACTGTCCGATTTAATTGAAATCTTCCAATGCGAAAATATTGAAAACCAATGGACAAGTATAAAAAATATTTGTGGCATTTCAGTGTTCTTTTAGATTTTGGGATTCTATTTGGAATTGTTATTAAGACTTCTCCACTTTTCAAGCTGTTCTGCCCATTCTTTCATGAACTGATATATTTCTGATGAGGGCACTTCGTTACTACATTCATTATTAATTTAATGGTAGTATTGAATTATTCCTATAATTACAGCAGGTCGCTGTAATTATTAGTTTCCAACTGTAAAGAACTTCAGCAAAAATTATAAATCTATATAGTCTATTCTCTGGTTATTAAATATTGGTTAAGTATATTAACATCTAATTTACATCGGAACAAGAATATCTTTTAAGCTTTTAATTTGTAAATTTGATATCTTCTCCTTTAGTAGTAGTTTGCGGAGATTAGCTGTAATTAATAGTGATAAATTGTTAGATGCCATAAATATATCAGATCCATCCCAGCCATATATTTTTTTATTTGTATAATAATTTGCCCAATTTCCAGAGTATGTGTTTTGAACCGGAATGATATCATAATGATCTTTTAAGCTATCATTACAACGCCCTGTTATTCCTAATATTTTATAGTCTGTCCTAACCTCACCATTTTTTTGCCGCAACTCAGCGTCATATAATTTGAAACCGCTAATTTCATTATCATCTAGTATCCTTTGCAATTTACTTGAAATTAAATATACGAATCCATAGGGACGCAGAATGTCGGTGAAATTTTTTCCTCCGTAATAAGAAAATTGAAATATTCTATTTGAATTATCAACTTTACCATATAAAATTCGCAAACTCATGTCATAATCTATTTCGTCACATTGAAAACAAATGTTACTGTTGTTATCTGAAGTATAAATTTTATAGAAATCCATTGTTTAAAAATTTACTTTAAATCCATAATCCTTCATCAGCTCTCGTCCTTTTTTAAGGACTTGTTCTTTATTTGTAAAGCGATTTTCATCAATCCATTCTTTCCATTTTAAATTATACTCATATGCCTTTTGTTGATGTGCAGGAGTAGGCCACCAAGTGCCATGCACAGGATCATGAATATCAATTCCTTTGGATTGGAAAAATTGTGCCAAATCTGTTTGTTGAGGAAAAACATGATGTGCTTGGGAATTGGCAGGTATTTCATCAGTTAAAATTGCTAAGTTATCCCTAAAATTATCTTTGGTATAAGGCTTTTTAAATACTTTACCAGCTCTTACAACATCCTCTGCATCAATTTTTGTGCCATCGGGATTGGATATTTTTACTTTTCCGTCTTCGTAGGTGGCTCTACCTCTTTTTTCGTTGAGGTATTTTCTCAGTTTGGCCATACCTGCAGAGCCGTACTTGTCTATAGCCAAATAAAATTTGCGTAATGGCCCTACAGCCTTCACCAGCTCTCCTATACTCTTCCAGACCTTTCCCCAGGGGACGTAACCCGCTATGGTGGTGATAATATCAACCGCTCCCCAAAATACATTTCCGGCTGCGATGGAACTGGCTGCCTCTACAAGGCTTTGCAGGTCAGAGAGCTTCGGCATGAGTACAGCAAATGCTATGGTGGCAGCTACTCCAACCAGGACGTAACAAATTAATTGTATGTCTTCGCGACTTAGTTTTCTGATTGTATTTAAGAAGCTTTCAAACTGGCCGGCTATCTGACAGGTTATCTCTGATAGGGCAGCAAGTGGTTCAATCAAGAAATCGATAGCATTCAATTGGGAACCAAAGGCAAGACCTCCGCATTCTTCGTATAAGCTGTTAAAAATAGTATGGTACTTTGCTTTTTTCTGATCATATTGAAACAAGTAATCACTTAGTCCTCCTGCTCTGAAGTAGTATTCTAAATCCAGGGAGCCTCTGATTTTAATCCTGTTAAAGTAAAGAGAATAAGCATCCTTGGCCATAAGCATAGCCGTTTTGATCATTGCCTTTTTTACTTCTTTTGAACTATGTAGTTGTACAGGGTTGTTGTACAAATTGTAAGCCTTACAAACTATTTCATCATGAGATTTAAAAAACTTAAGGTCATCATTGGTAAAATTGAGTTGGGGTAAAAAATCCGATGGCACATTGCACATAATGCCGCTACACATTTCTCCCGTAAAGCCAGATATGCCGGCGTAACAGCAGCTATCGGTCATATACTTGAAGTAATCCCTCAGATCGGCCGTGGCCTTAGCGAGATTGGTGATATAAGTGGTAGGGCCTGTGTTTTCGTTATTCAGCAGATTCTCGAGTTCCTGAGCCTTGATATCTACATCTTCCTGTGACAGACAGTTGGCTACTAAGGGTATCTTGAGCTTGACGGTAAATCGATTGAGCACGCCTTCCGGATTGCTTTCTTTTCCGACAAGGAGGAAGTATGGACTTTCGCTCGCGGCTTGTGTCTCTGCGTTGGCCATGATCTCTTCTGTGAGGCCTTGCTCACCGTTATGGATATAGTACCCGAAGTCAATGACTTTGAAGGATCGGTAGATTTCGGGCAGGGCTGCATTGGCTTCATCGGCCAATGTCGCTATGTTGCCCGTCCCCGTATTGTATCCTGACATATCTGCCAGTTGGACATAGTTGGATTGAGCTATGACCAAGTTCCGGCACAGCAGCACCAGAAAGAGGTGAAGAATGATATTTTTCATGATGTTTCTGTTGAGATGTTTAATTATTGATTTTGATCGTCCGGTACACGTTAACGCCTGCAAATGGAATTTTGTAATTCAGATCCAAATACAATGTATGATCTGAATCAATAGTGAATTCGAATTCTTCAGACCAAAGGAAGGCTATTCGGTTTCCAAAATAATATGTAATTACATCTAACGGTTTTTTATTTCCATTTGACTTGCCATCTATAACAACCTATGATACCTTGGCAAAACTTACAAACTAAATACTATGGTGATCTTTAAACTTGTACTGATTACTTAAGGGCTATTGTACTTTGGTCTTCTAGAAAATACTATCAAATTCTTGACCAATCCATGGAGCATGGATAATGCTTTCCTAATATAGTTCACTTGAAAACTGCACCTACAAGTGGATCGTGTAGTACTTTTTAGTTGAGTTCAGCCTCGTTTAAAATCGTGACTCAGTCTTGCATCGCCTCTGCCTTACAGCGACCTCCGATGAACAAGGGAATTAATTATCATGCTAAATGTCTGACCTTTTTGATACAAATATTGAAAAAAACGGGTGTTATTCCGTTTCAAAAAGAACCAAATCTTTTGGGTAATACTGGCAATCTATAAAGCTACTATCTTCCAAACCCATTATTTTTACCACTGCTGCAGTTTCAAAACTCCAATAACCACAATATATATCATGTTTACTTTTATGACTATTATACCAACCAGCTTCTTTATGATTTGTGTACCAAACTTTGGTAATAAATTCTTGTACTAATTTTTCAGCTTTAGTTTTGTCCGTTTCATTAATGGCTAGACGTAGCTTTTCAAAAGTATGCTTTACATGGAAAAAAGTTTGGTAGCTTTCTTCTAATATTGCCTCCCTATTTTTGAACTTTGCTCTAATGATAAATTCATATAAATAATCTTTTACTCCATCTCGGTCTATTACTTCAACTAATTTTAGAAAATCCTCATTAAGTACATTTAATAAATGGCTTAATGATAACAATGATAACATTTCTTCGTAACCAGATAAGGTATATTGATTTAATTTTTTACCGTTAAAATTGTAATTCCAAAAGCCGTCCCAACTTTCATTGCATATTTTAATACATTTTTGTAAATCTTCTTTTAAACTGTTTAAGTCATAGTTATTGGAATATTTGCATTGTATCAAACAAATATAATCTTGTACTATTCCACGCTTTACATAATTAATTCTTTCTTGAGGTGTGGTTCCAATTTCGATCCAGTTCAATTGGGTTTCAATACTCTCATTAAAGGTATTAATCATTTTATCAAAATAAGCCTTATTTTTTAATTTGTCTCTCATTTTTTAAGGGTTAAAGTTTCCAATTACATTAGCGGCTGCATCCATCTCTTTATAGACGATTGTTCCATCGGGTGCTGCTTCAGCCAATATTCTTCTGTAACCGGAATTTCTTATTGCATTTACAGTAGGTTGATCTCCTACAGCAATTCTCAATCTATTGCTTCCGTTGATCCAAGGATCACTCATTTGCTTTCCATCTGCAGCGTAATTTAAAGTCGCTGTGCCTTTGTATTTTGCTTCCACTATATAATAATGACCATTTTTTTCAAAAACTCCATCGATACCTTTTTCACCCCAACCATCATTTATTGAGGTTTTTCTAGAATGCAATGGTTTAAACCCTTTTTCAGTTAAAGCTACATCAGAGCTAATCTCTCCAAAAGCACCTTTGGCATTAGAAGAAGCTTTAGAAATAATATTTTTGTTTTTTTCAACTACAGATTTTTGAAGATTATAAATATCATCCAAAATCTTACTTGCTCTTACAACATCCTCTGCATCAATTTTTGTGCCATCGGGATTGGATATTTTTACTTTTCCGTCTTCGTAGGTGGCTCTACCTCGTTTTTCGTTGAGGTATTTTCTCAGTTTGGCCATACCTGCAGAGCCGTACTTGTCGATAGCCAAATAAAATTTACGTAATGGCCCTACAGCCTTCACCAGCTCTCCTATACTCTTCCAGACCTTTCCCCAGGGGACGTAACCCGCTATGGTGGTGATAATATCAACCGCTCCCCAAAATACATTTCCGGCTGCGATGGAACTGGCTGCCTCTACAAGGCTTTGCAGGTCAGAGAGCTTCGGCATGAGTACAGCAAATGCTATGGTGGCAGCTACTCCAACCAGGACGTAACAAATTAATTGTATGTCTTCGCGACTTAGATTTCTGATTGTATTTAAGAAGCTTTCAAACTGTCCGGCTATCTGACAGGTTATCTCTGATAGGGCAGCAAGTGGTTCAATCAAGAAATCAATAGCATTCAATTGGGAACCAAAGGCAAGACCACCGCATTCTTCGTATAAGCTGTTAAAAATAGTATGGTACTTTGCTTTTTTCTGATCATATTGAAACAAGTAATCACTTAGTCCTCCTGCTCTGAAGTAGTATTCTAAATCCAGGGAGCCTCTGATTTTAATCCTGTTAAAGTAAAGAGAATAAGCATCCTTGGCCATAAGCATAGCCGTTTTGATCATTGCCTTTTTTACTTCTTTTTGAACTATGTAGTTTTACAGGGTTGTTGTACAAATTGTAAGCCTTACAAACTATTTCATCATGAGATTTAAAAAACTTAAGGTCATCATTGGTAAAATTGAATTGGGCTAAAAAATCCGATGGCACATTGCACATAATGCCGCTACACATTTCTCCCGTAAAGCCAGATATGCCGGCGTAACAGCAGCTATCGGTCATATACCTGAAGTAATCCCTCAGATCGGCCGTGGCCTTAGCGAGATTGGTGATATAAGTAGTAGGGCCTGTGTTTTCGTTATTCAGCAGATTCTCGAGTTCCTGAGCCTTGATATCTACATCTTCCTGTGACAGACAGTTGGCTACTAAGGGTATCTTGAGCTTGACGGTAAATCGATTGAGCACGCCTTCCGGATTGCTTTCTTTTCCGACAAGGAGGAAGTATGGACTTTCGCTCGCAGCTTGTGTCTCTGCGTTGGCCATGATCTCTTCTGTGAGGCCTTGCTCACCGTTATGGATATAGTACCCGAAGTCAATGACTTTGAAGGATCGGTAGATTTCGGGCAGGGCTGCATTGGCTTCATCGGCCAATGTCGCTATGTTGCCCGTCCCCGTATTGTATCCTGACATATCTGCCAGTTGGACATAGTTGGATTGAGCTATGACCAAGTTCCGGCACAGCAGCACCAGGGAGAGGTGAAGAATGATATTTTTCATGATGTTTCTGTTGAGATGTTTAATTATTGATTTTGATCGTCCGGTACACGTTAACGCCTGCAAATGGAATTTTGTAATTCAGATCCAAATACAATGTATGATCTGAATCAATAGTGAATTCGAATTCTTCAGACCAAAGGAAGGCTATTCGGTTTCCAAAATAATATGTAATTACATCTAACGGTTTTTTATTTCCATTTGACTTGCCATCTATAACAACCTATGATACCTTGGCAAAACTTACAAACTAAATACTATGGTGATCTTTAAACTTGTACTGATTACTTAAGGGCTATTGTACTTTGGTCTTCTAGAAAATACTATCAAATTCTTGACCAATCCATGGAGCATGGATAATGCTTTCCTAATATAGTTCACTTGAAAACTGCACCTTTCGAGGTATTAAGTAAGCGATATGAAATTCACATAGTATTAGCAGCATAATAAATATAAGCTGATAGCGTAATTATTATGAATTTTATACAGAGTCTGTTAACTCAAGATCATATAATGGCAATTCAGTAACTATCGCAGTTATTTCATGTTCAAGGACATCGTTTATGTTTTGAATAAAAAGTCCTTCATTGTTTATATAGAAAATATATTTAAATGGAGCTTCACATTTTTCGCCCATTAAAATAGCATCATCATCAGTACAAATTGTAAAACCTGTTTTGAACAAGTCTTTTACTTTTGAACCAATTCCAATGCCATGTATTGTTTTACCTGAATAAATTCCGAAGAAGGAAATACTAAAAATACATCCAGTTGAGATATTTATAGAAACTGTTACAGCATTATATAAGGTAATAAATATTTGATTATAAGTAAGTTCTATTTTTCTATTTTCAATTGAAATGTTTTTAAGAAAATTATTTAAAATATACATATGTGCACCTACACGAAAATTTTTTGTTCCAAGAAACGGATGAATTGTATCATTTAAAAAGTCCATAAATCAATATTTTAATATTTTACCTGTTGGTCCATCAATTATTCTAGAGGTTTCTTTATCATAAGAGCCATAAGTTCTTTTATCAATAACTTTCGTATTTTTACCTGTAAATTTCACTATTTCCGCCCCTTCTAGTTTATAATATACAGCATTTTCATGTCTGCTGCCCTGGTAATTGAATACTATTGAGCTTTTGCCTGCTTTCCCTCCATCAAATGTATAAAGCACAGCATCTGAATTTCCTTGATATTCAGATTTTTCCATCCTTTGCTTGTTAAAAGATCATCTAGATCTGTGTGCTTCTTACCCCAAATTTTAGAAGGGTTTTTGAATAACTCTTCTAAGTTTGTAATACCAGCTCTTACAACATCCTCTGCATCAATTTTTGTGCCATCGGGATTGGATATTTTTATTATTCAACCTTAGAGGGTAGAGAGAATCAACATTCTCATCTACCGACCAAGCTTAAACTGTCCGATTTAATTGAAATCTTCCAATGCGAAAATATTGAAAACCAATGGACAAGTATAAAAAATATTTGTGGCATTTCAGTGTTCTTTTAGATTTTGGGATTCTATTTGGAATTGTTATTAAGACTTCTCCACTTTTCAAGCTGTTCTGCCCATTCTTTCATGAACTGATATATTTCTGATGAGGGCACTTCGTTACTACATTCATTATTAATTTAATGGTAGTATTGAATTATTCCTATAATTACAGCAGGTCGCTGTAATTATTAATTTCCAACTGTAAAGAACTTCAGCAAAAATTATAAATCTATATAGTCTATTCTCTGGTTTTTAAATATTGGTTAAGTATATTAACATCTAATTTACATCGGAACAAGAATATCTTTTAAGCTCTCAATTTGTAAATTTGATATCTTCTCCTTTAATAGTAGTTTTGCGGAGTTTAGCTGTAATTAATAGTGAATAAATTGTTAGATGCCATAAATATATCAGATCCATCCCAGCCATATATTTTTTTATTTGTATAATAATTTGCCCAAATTCCAGAGTATGTGTTTTGAACTGGAATGATATCATAATGATCTTTGTAAGCTATCATTACAACGCCCTGTTATTCCTAATATTTTATAGTCTGTCCTTATTTCCATTTTTTTGCGCAATTCAGCGTCATATAATTTGAAACCGCTAATTTCATTATCATCTAGTATCCTTTGCAATTTACTTGAAATTAAATATACGAATCCATAGGGACGCAGAATGTCGGTGAAATTTTTCCTCCGTAATAAGAAAATTGAAATATTCTATTTGAATTATCAACTTTACCATATAAAATTTGCAAGCTCATGTCATAATCTATTTCGTCACATTGAAAACAAATGTTACTATTGTTATCTGAAGTATAAATTTTATAGAAATCCATTGTTTAAAAATTTACTTTAAATCCATATTCCTTCATCAGTTCTCGTCCTTTTTTAAGGACTTGTTCTTTATTTGTAAAGGCATTTTCATCAATCCATTCTTTCCATTTTAAATTATACTCTATGCCTTTTTGTTGATGTGCAGGAGTAGGCCACCAAGTGCCATGCAAAGGATCATGAATATCAATTCCTTTGGATTGGAAAAATTGTGCCAAATCTGTTTGTTGAGGAAAAACATGATGTGCTTGGGAATTGGCAGGTATTTCATCAGTTAAAATTGCTAAGTTATCCCTAAAATTATCTTTGGTATAAGGCTTTTAAATACTTTAGCAACTCTTACAACATCCTCTGCATCAATTTTTGTGCCATCGGGATTGGATATTTTTACTTTTCCGTCTTCGTAGGTGGCTCTACCTCGTTTTTCGTTGAGGTATTTTCTCAGTTTGGCCATACCTGCAGAGCCGTACTTGTCTATAGCCAAATAAAATTTGCGTAATGGCCCTACAGCCTTCACCAGCTCTCCTATACTCTTCTAGACCTTTCCCCAGGGGACGTAACCCGCTATGGTGGTGATAATATCAACCGCTCCCCAAAATACATTTCCGGCTGCGATGGAACTGGCTGCCTCTACAAGGCTTTGCAGGTCAGAGAGCTTCGGCATGAGTACAGCAAATGCTATGGTGGCAGCTACTCCAACCTTGGACAAGTATTGGATATTTAGAATCTAATGTTGGAAGACTTCAAACCAATGACCAAAGCAGGTTGAGGTTCTTTGATGTCCCTTTTCTCTATATTGATATGATTAGAGTGAGAGGCTCCATTTGAGATCAAGTCATGCGATAAATCGCAAATGATTAAGGAAAGTTTACTTTACATACGGATCGTAGGGCGGAGGTTCTAAATGCCAGTATGGAGTTTGAAAAACCTCTTTCAATTTTGGACAGTCCATTGAGTTTAAATAATGTAAATAATTTCTTAATCTTTCGTATAAATCATTGCCCCCATATTCCTCCAATTTCACAGAAATTTCTAACTCTGATGAAATGCCACATAAAGAATACAATATATTGCCCACTGTTAGTTGCTCATCCGAGTTCAAATTTAATACATCTAAATATATTTTCTCATGCCCTTCGGTTACTAATATATTAATAATTTTCCCCGAATGGATATTAGACAATTTAATACTAACAGAAGGGATGTAAGAAAAGTCTTTAAATTTAATAATATGATAATTATATAATAAGCAATTATCAAATGAATTTTCCTCGATAATAATCTTTTTTATTTTCTCTATTTCCATCTTAGTAATTTCTTTTATACATTTACTTATACTTAGGATCCCAAGGGTATGGATCTGAACACCAGTAGGACAGTCGAAAAATTGCTCCCAGTATTGGACTGTTAAATGTGTTCAAATAATGAAAACAGTTTTTTATTCTCTCAGCAATATCATTGCCGCCAAATTGCTCTAATTTGGCATGCATCGATAAATCTGTCGAAATTCCACATGAAAAATACAAAATTCTACCCACTCTAAGTAACTCATAGGTGTTTAAATCGAATATTTCTAATAATATTTTTCCATATCCACCATATATTGTTATATTAATAATTTTACGAGCATGGATATTTGATAAAGTAAAGGTAACGGCAGGGGAATATTGAATATAATTGAAATCAATAATATTATAATTATATAATAAACTATTGAAGTCATTATTTTCATTTAATATAATTTTCTTAATATTCTCTATAACCATCCTAACAATTTTTTTTCTGCATTATAAAATATACTAATTCCTAGACCTAGAGGATCCCCCATATCAATTATTGTATAAGCTTCATCCAGCATTTTTTTAATCCATTGCATATCGGCTTTAAAAAAAGCGGCACCTTAAATTACGGACTTTGTTAGTTTACATAAAACACCAAAATTTTATTGTAGAAATTTCAGTGGATTTTTGATGTAAATATTATAAAGAATTGCGATAATGAAGTGTATTTCTTTAAATGCTGGATTTTTTAAGTTCTTCATATGCTATCTTTGCATGATATGTTGTTTGGTAGCAATACAGAAACTATTCAGGAGCATCCATCAGAACCCTTCGTGGAAGGAGTTCGGCTTTGGTCTGGATCACTGCCCGGTCAGAGTGAATTACTGGATGGCTTTTCAAGCCTGATGGCACAAGGGCGAATGCCCCACTTTCTCGTTTTGGGAGGCCAGACCGGTTGTGGACAGTTGATCGCTGCGCTTAGCATTGCACAGACATTGTTGTGTTCAAATCCGACAGCTCCTTGTGGGCATTGCCGGGCTTGCAAAAGAGTGGGGGACCTCAAACACCAGGATCTGCACATTACATTTCCCACCATAGGCGCAAAAGCGGTTTCACTCGATTTTTATGCTCAATGGCGGGATGCCTTTTTTGAAAACCCCTATATGAATGTCACGGAATGGGTCTCCGTGATAGACAAGGAGGGGAAGCTTCCCAATATCACGGTAGCTGAATGTGAGGCCTTTGAAGAACAATTCAGCATGAAAGCATTCCTTGGGGACAAGAAAGTTTTTGTCATTTGGTTGCCCGAATATTTGGGAAAGGAGGGAAACAAACTTCTTAAAATCCTTGAGGAACCACCCGCAGATAGTTATATTATCATGGCTACTGACAATGAATCTGCTCTACTGCCAACGATCAGATCAAGAGCACAACGCTATCCGATGTATTTGCCTCATGTAGACCATTGCATCGAATATATTGTAAGGTCACAAAATGTCAGCGAGATTGAAGCAAGGACATGTTTGTTGATTGCTGACAATAACCTCGCACAAGCCTTGCATTGGAGCCGGGATACAGAAAGCCCTTATCTGGAATTGACTAAAGCACTTTTTAGGAGTGCATATACCGGGCAAACTGTCGGTATGATGGAATGGGTGGAGAAAGTCAGTACACTCGGACGAGATAAGCAGAATGCTCAACTCAAATACATATTGCAAATGCTTTCTCTGGCATTGAGAATGAAAAATAATGTATTACATCCGGTTGAGTTCCAGAACGATATGCTGGATTATGTGTTTAAACTCTCTAATGGCTTGTCAGAGCCGCAGATCGAAAAAATCTCGGATCTGATTGATGATGCAATCGTGGCGGTCAATCGCAATGCAAACGCAAAGATCCTCATGACAGATTTCATCATTCAATTAGCCGCATGTCTAGTACTTAAAAAATAAATTCTTATTATGGCGTGTACTTCATGCTCAACAGGAAAAAATGGTATGCCCTCGGGCTGTGGAAATAAAGGACACTGTTCAACCGGTGGATGTAATAAGCTCAACACTTTTGACTGGTTGACGACATTAGACATTGAGGATCCGACAGTTTCTAATTATGCAGAAATTAGTTTTAAAAATGGAGCCAGGAAGTCGTTTTACAAACTGCCGGTGTCGTATAGATTTACGACAGGAGATTTGGTTCTGGTAGATACTGGTAGTGGTGGATATGATATCGGTAGAGTGAGCCTCATGGGAGATTTGGTTTTGCTCCAGATGAAACGGAAGAATTATTCCAAGGACAAAGTCATGTATGAGGTCATTCGCCAGGCTAATCCCAGAGATATCGAAAAAATGGAGGAAGCCAGAGCTATGGAAGAACCCGCTCTGGTAAAAGCTCGTGTCATAGCCAGAACGCTCGGTTTGAACATGAAAGTGGGTGATGTAGAATACCAGGCCGACCTCAAGAAGGCTACTTTCTTTTACACTGCGGATGGATGGGTTGATTTTAGGGAATTGGTGAAACAGTATGCGAGAGAGTTTAGAGTAAAAATCGAAATGAGGCAGATTGGAGCACGACAGGAATCCGCTCGAATCGGTGGAATAGGTGCTTGCGGACGGGAACTCTGCTGCTCTACATGGTTGACAGATTTTAAATCGGTAAACACTACTGCTGCCCGATACCAGAATATCGCTATCAACCAATCGAAACTCTCAGGTCAATGTGGCCGACTCAAGTGTTGCCTGAATTATGAGCTGGATCTGTATATTGACGAACTCGATAAGTACCCCTCTGATGTAGAAACACTGAAAGCAAAAAATGGTAGAGCTTCATTAGTCAAAATCGATATTTTCAAAGGCATGATCTATTATCAATATGAACCACTCAAAGGGAGAAGTATAGTGATGCCGCTGAGCCCGGATGAAGTCCGTAGAATAAAATCACTCAACGATCGTGGAGAAATGCCGGATGATATCGTCGCTTCCCAAGAGGAGAAAGCTGATGATGCAGAAGCTGAACAAGGATATGCTGACGTGACAGGAGCCATAGAACTACCTGCTGATAAAAGGAGGAAAAAGAAAAAGAACAAAAACCGCCAGAATAAAAATCCAAATCAAAATCAGGCTGGGCAAACTCAATCCCAACAGCAAAAGCCTCAAAACAAAAACACGCATTCAAATCAAAACAATCCAAGAAATAACGGAGATCAAAACCAGGATACCAAATCAGCAGATTCAAATAAAGGTAATGGTGGCCAAAATCCTAATGAGCGAAGACCGGAACAAAACAGACCAAAAGGACCGCAACCACCTCAACATAAAAATCGGGGGGATCAGCGCCACCACAACAGACCCAACAGAGAGCAAAATCCAAAAGATCCTCCAACGGACAAACCGGTAGAATAAATCATGAAAAAAGTATTAATCATCGGTTCCGGACCCGGAGGGTATGTCTGTGCGATCAGGTGTGCGCAGTTGGGCATGGACGTGACTCTGGTCGAAAAGTATGCTTCGTTGGGAGGAACTTGCCTCAATGAGGGATGTATTCCATCTAAGGCTTTGCTGGATAGCTCCGAACACTACCATTATGCAAAACATCAAATGGAAGTGCATGGTATCCAAGTTTCAGAAGTGAAGCTGGATTTTGCAAAAATGATGGACAGAAAGAAGTCGGTTGTTGAGCAAAATACCAAGGGTATTGAGTTTTTGATGAAGAAAAATAAAATCCATGTAAAGCATGGGTTCGGATCCTTTGTCAATGGTCATACGGTAAGCGTAAAGACTGAAGCAGGATCTGAAGAGCTAATACAGTTCGACTATTGCGTCATTGCGACAGGTTCAAAACCTTTCATTCCCCAAGCTTTTGGGTTTGATGGACATCGGGTGATTAGTTCTACCGAAGCCCTTTGTTTAGAAAAAGTTCCCGGGCATCTCGCGATTGTAGGGGCAGGAGTGATTGGTTTAGAATTGGGTTCAGTGTTCGCTCGGTTGGGATCGAAAGTGAGCATGATTGAGTTTCAGGGTCAAATTTTGCCGGGTATGGATACGGATGCAGCAAAAGAACTTCAGAAAATCCTGCAGGGTTTGGGCATCACTTTTTATCTCCAATCAGAAGTAAAAAGTATCCTTACTCAAGGAGAGCAAGTTGAGCTCAGTTTTACGGTAAAGGGTAAAGAGGACGCTGTCCAAGACATACGAGCAGATTATGCACTCATCGCTATAGGCCGCAGGGCTTATACTGATGGCTTGCAGCTTGAGAATATAGGTTTGAAGTTAGACGCAAAAGGTAAAATTCCTGTGCAAGACAACTGCTGCACTTCAATCCCTCATATTTACGCGATTGGTGATGTCATAGACGGCCCGATGCTGGCGCATAAAGCAGAGGAAGAAGCCGTTTTTGTGGCGGAAACTATAGCAGGACAAAAACCGGTTTTGCACTCACATTTAATACCCGGAGTAGTGTACACCTGGCCGGAATTTGCCTCAATAGGTTATACCGAAAACCAACTCAAAGACCAGGGCAGACAGTACCGAATTGGAAAGTATCCTTTCAAAGCTTTGGGAAGGGCTAGGGCGAGTATGGATACGGATGGATTTGTGAAGGTGCTGAGCGATGCAACGGGAGACGAGGTGTTGGGTGTTCATATCCTGGGTCCAAGGGCCGCAGACCTTATTATGGAAGCCGTTGCAATAATGAACTTCAAAGGTGCTGCGGAAGATATAGCAAGGATTTGTCATCCTCATCCGACATACTCTGAGGCAATCAAAGAGGCGGCCTTAGATGCATGTGGTTTGGGAGCCATTCATAAGTAAGTTTAGACCATAAGTTTAATATATTACTTTCACATTCAATTAATTATTTTTGTGCGGTGAGCAGACTTTTATCTGTTGGTTTAATATTTTTAATTCTTTCCATCGCTTGGAGGGATCTACTCATTTGCGCACAATTTATTATTGAACGTGAAGAGATCTCTTCAAAATGGTGCATCAATAGAAGTAAGCCTTTACTCATGTGTAATGGCAAATGTTTTCTTCAAAAATCATTAAAGACGAGTAAAGAAAACGAAAAAAAGTCCACGGTGAATGGAAGAGTTGACTTTGCCAAGTTCGTTTGTGCTAAATTACCTCAGATTTTTAATCACGTTGATTTTTATATCAAATATAAAGTATATCCCTTTATATATTTTAAACAGATAATTTCTCAAGATTTCCTGCTTTCCATATTTCATCCTCCACAGTTGATTTAATTTAACATAGTTTTATTTATCAGGAAAATTAATAAGTATGAAATTGATTACAATTTCTATCATAGTTATTTTATTCGCTATGACGGAAAAATTATATGCTTGTGATGCCTGTGGATGTAGCATCCATAATTCTGAAATAGGTCTTATTACCGATTTTAAAAAGAATTACTTCAAAATGAGTTTTAGTCGTTTTGGATTTTATTCATTTTCTGAAACCGGTAAGGGTTCAACCGATTTTTTTAATAAAGGCAATTTGTCATTTCGGTTTGGATTGGGTAAAATGAAGAAAATTCATCTTGCAATGCAAGTTCCATACATAGTAAATTCTAGAAAGGGACAAGAAGGATATCAAAGCGTTAAGGGGATTTCTGATGTAAATATGAGTTTGTATTATGAATTAATACCAAACAAATGCTTAGGGTCCGCAGGGAGTCTTTATTTTGAAGTTGGAGCTGGAGCCAGCGCCCCCACAGGATATTATAATGCTCATATACATAATGAAAACTTACCTGAAAATTTTAATATAGGTAAGGGTACATTTTATTTCAACACACAAACGAATTTGGTTTTTAGGTGGAATCAAAGTGGATTAGTATGGAGTAATTTTTTTCAATGGCTTCCAAAAAGTAAAGATGATTATCAATTTGGTAACTCGTTAAGTACACAGCTTACAGTATTCCATGAATTTGGATTAAATAATGTCAAATTCATCCCAAGTACAGGGGTTTATATGGAGTCTGTCGCAAAGGATGTTTTTCCTTCAGGTTTGAGTGTTGTTGAATCTGGTGGAAGATCAATTTTTTGTGGCTTTGGTACAAATATTAAATTTTCAAAATGGATAGCAGGCTTTATTCTATCCAAACCTTTAGTGAATTCTTATGCGAACGAATCCGTCCAAGCAAAACTTAGATGGACCAGTCAGCTTTCTTTTAATTTTTAACAAAAAAAAAGTTTTATTATGAAAAAAATATTATTATTTTCAGTTTTATTCAGTGGTGTTTTATTTTTTTATTCTTGTAAGAATGATGATGACTCAAATGTCGATTATGAGTATCATGCACATGTTCATTCTCCCAATACTGATAATAAATATCTGGGAGATACACTGAACCTCGATATAGCTTTTGAAAGCCACAGCGGCCTTACAGTACACCATGTTAACGTTCGCATCTATAGAAAATCAGACAAAGTAGTGATTTACAGTATGCCCGTTGATGAGAATATAAATGCTACTAGTGGTACATTCGAATGGAATGATACTTTTGTCCTTTCTGTGGAAAATGGTGTCACAGCTAATACAGATTTAGTACTTGAAGCAAAAGTTTGGGGAGAAAAAGAAGGGGAAGGTGAGGAAATTGAGACTGTGCAATTCCATGTGCAGCCGTAGCTTTCTCTTTAAATGAATTTATTCTTAAGAGCAAGTCGATATTTCGCTTGCTCTTTTTTTAACTATAAGAATTTCCTTAGAAAACCAGGTCGTGGGAAACAATTTCATAATAGCAAAGTTATAATACTACACATTCCTTGCATGTTTGAAAGGATTTCCTCAAAAAATTTGAAATTTATGCGCTCCATATTTTCATTACAATACTTATTTATTTTCATATTGTTAAGCGGATATTATACTGTTTCAACAGGACAATCTGAGTCAGATTCTATTAAAATTCAAACCTTGAGTCCTGTGACAATTCAATCCTGGAGAGTAGCTACTGATGTAGCCAGATTGAATGCAGTCATTGGGACATATCTGGTTGAAGGAAAAAAGAATGAAGTAATCAGTTTAGATCAGATGTCTGCAAATGTAACCGAAAAAACTGCGCGACAAATATTCGCAAAAGTACCGGGAATTTTTGTTTACGATATGGATGGTGCAGGCAATCAAATCAATATTGCTACCAGAGGTTTGGATCCTCACCGGGGATGGGAGTTTAATATTCGCAAGGATGGAGTCATCACCAATTCTGATATGTATGCTTATCCTGCAAGTCACTATAGTTTGCCAATGGAAAGCATCGATCGCATTGAACTGGTACGTGGAACAGGATCTCTTCAGTATGGAGCTCAATTTGGTGGAATGTTGAACTATGTAACTAAACAACCCGACAGCCTGCGGCGTATTGCTTATCAGAGTTACAATACTCTGGGTTCATATCATCTTCTGAGCACTTATCATAACCTCAATGGTACTTTAGGCAAATGGAATTATTACGCCTACTTTGCAAAGAGATCCCGGGATGGTTATCGACGCGGAGAGCATACGGATTATGATGCCGAAGGTTTAATTATACATGGTCATCTTTTGAAATCTCTGGCTATGCGGGCGGAGTGGTCTCGATCCAACTATCTGTATAAAATTCCTGGGCCACTTTCTGATGCCATGTTCGAATCTGATCCAAGACAAGCAAGTCGCACGAGAAATTATTTTAGTCCTGCAATCAATATCCCCTCATTAAGGTGGATATGGACTCCTTCGAAAAGTACTACACTGGAATTGACGAGTTCCGCAGTGATTGGCAAGAGAAACAGTGTAATGTTTGATAAACCGGCCACAACAAAAGATAGCATCAATGCATCTACATTGACTTATAACCTGCGGCAAGTGGACATTGATCATTTCAACAGTTATACGAATGAGCTGAGGGTATTGCAAAAGTATAATTGCTTTGGCCACCAACACATTCTTATCGCAGGAGCGCAAGTAATGTATAATGATTTGCACAGGACACAACAAGGCAAAGGAAGTGCAGGAAGTGATTATGATCTTGACTTGGTCGATCCGAATTGGGGAAGGGATATTCACTTGAAATCAAATAATACTGCTGTATTCGCAGAAAATAGTTTTAAACTGATTGATAAACTTACGATAAATTTTGGTGCCAGAATGGAGATAGGAAAAAGTGAAATGTCAGGCAAAATTGTTTATCTGCCCAATGAAAAAGTACCTCTTACTTTGGATAGAAAATTTGCCCTTTTCGGCGGATCCTTACAATATTCAGGATTAAAGAATGCAAATATTTATGCCGGTATTGCTCAGACCTACCGACCTATGATATTCAAAGATCTGGTGCCTTCAGATGCTTATGAAAAAGTAGATCCGGATTTGAAAGATGCCAATGGGTACAATGCAGACTTTGGAATCAGAGGAAAATATCAAAGGATACAATGGGACATTTCAGGGTTTCTGTTACAATACAATCATCGATTTGGAATTTTACTCCAGCAAGAATCTAATGGCGAAATTTATACATTAAGGACTAATATCGGGGATTCTCGAACTATAGGAACTGAAATTTTTGCTCAAGGTAAATTTCCATTGAATAATAGACTTCACCTCACTTTATTTACCTCTACGACATTAATGGACGCTAAATATATTAAAGGAAGTGTGAAGTCCGGAAACCAGAATGTCGATATCAATGGAAATAAAGTCGAGAGTGCTCCGGATTTGATTTCTCGCAATGGTGTCACACTCCAGTATAAATCATTCGCATTGTCTGTATTGTACAGCTATACTTCGTCTTCTTTTGCGGATGCACTCAACACCAATACTCCTTCTGCTAGTGGCTCGGTAGGTCTCGTTCCCTCGTATGGCTTATTGGACATCAATTGCAGTTTTCCTATAAATAAGTATTTGCGTTTGCGAACAAATTTCAATAATGTATTCAACAAACAGTATTTTACAAAGAGACCATTGTTTTATCCTGGACCCGGCATATGGCCTTCAGATGGAAGAAATGCTAGCGTTTCATTTGTGATTAGTTTATAAAGTAATCCGTATTGTTCCATATTACTGTTGTACTTTGAGCTCAAATTAAATTGCATACATTCCAATTTGTGAAAAAGTATCAGAAATTTGAGACAGAACGATTATTTATCAGACCAACAACAGAGGAAGATGCGGCTTTTTTGTTGGAGCTGATGAACAGCCCTAAATGGTTGAAATTTATAGGAGATCGCAAGGTCCATTCCATACGTGATGCATTGCAATATATTCGTGCAAAAATGTTACCACAACTGCGTCACTTAGGTTTTTCAAATTATACAATTCTCCTTAAATCAAACCAACAGAAAATTGGCACCTGTGGCTTATTTGATCGGGAAGGTCTTGAGGGTATCGATATAGGTTTTGCATTATTGCCTGATTTCGAAAAACAAGGATATGCTTTTGAGGCAGCCAGCATTATGCGCGATTCTGCTTTTGAATTATTTGGAATCCGATTCCTCAGTGCGATCACCACTGATGACAATCATTCATCCCAGAAACTAATCACCGCACTGGGTTTGGTTTTTGATAGGCATATCAGCATTCCGAATGATGAGGCAGAATTGAGACTGTACACGATGAACATAGACCAATACAAGAATTTGATTTCCACAACTAATCACTAGCGGAACGATCTTGCAACTTTCTTGCACTCCTCGCGGCTTCCTTTTAGGAAATTATTTGCCTTTTTATATAGAAAGATTTATTTACTGATTCCTGATAGATAAAGCTTCAAAATAGTAAAGTCCGTAATCTAACAAGGAGGATAACGTAGCTAAAAAACAACAAATGGCAAATAAAAATTGGGAAAACCGAATTAATCCTCCTAGGTATAGAATGAAATAATGAAATAATATGAAATTACAGAATATAGTATTGTAATTTGTTAAAAATTTAGCTTATATACTTAAATTATCTAAAAATAAGATATATTATACTTGATGAAGATGTATTTATAAGTAATTATTTGTGAAGATTGTAGAAAAATAAAAAAAAATTTCGCATTATGCTTTAAAAAACTAATCTTTTTAAAACCCATTTTGTTGAATATCTGGATGAGAGATTAAAATGAAAATGATCGATTTTAGCCAAAATGCAATAGTATCAAACAATTAGACATAAATCCAATATGAAAAGAATTTTGATTTTAGGAGCAGGTACAGCGGGTACAATGATGGCAAATCATCTGCACAAGGAGCTTGACCCCAAAGAATGGGAAATTATCATCATAGATGAAAGGAAACTACATTATTACCAGCCAGGATTTTTGTTTCTCCCTTTTGACATTTATGATGAGGACGACATCTACAAAAACATTGATGATTTTATCCCAAAGGAGGTAAAATTGTACAGGGAAAAGATTGAGAAAATTGTTCCTAAGGAAAATGTAGTTAAGCTTTACAATGGTGATCAGTTTCATTATGAAATATTGATTATTGCAACTGGTGCAAGGATTGCTCCTGAAGAAGTTGCAGGAATGCAAGGTAGCGAATGGCAGAAATCGGTATTCGATTTTTATACCTTTGAAGGTTCTCTGGCTCTAAGAAATAAACTGCGCAACTGGGAAGGAGGAAAATTAGTAGTTCATATAACAGAAATGCCAATAAAGTGTCCTGTAGCCCCTCTTGAGTTTTCATTTTTAGCAGACAGTTATTTCAAAAATAAGAAAATGCGAGATAAGGTTGAGATTACTTATGTTACACCGCTGAGTGGTGCATTTACTAAACCAAAAGCTACTGAAACATTGGATCATCTTTTGCATGATAAAAATATCAGCATCGTCAGCGACTTCGCCATTATGGAAGTCGATAATGAAAACAAGAAAATTATAGATTATGGGAATAAGGAAGTACCTTTTGATTTATTGGTGACTGTGCCAACTAACAAAGGGGATGATTTGATTGAAAGATCCGGATTGGGCGATGAGTTGAATTTTATTCCTACAAATAAGGCAACATTACAAAGCAAAGCTAACGAAAATATTTTTGTGATCGGAGATGCTACTAATATACCTGCATCAAAAGCTGGTTCAGTAGCGCATTTTGAAGCTGAGATTCTGACAGAGAATATTATCAGATATATCAAATCTGAACCTTTGAAAGAAGAATTCGATGGACACGCGAATTGTTTTGTCGAAACAGGTGGTGGTAAAGCATTGTTGATCGATTTTAATTATACGCATGAACCGGTTGAAGGAACTTACCCATTTCCGGGAGTGGGACCATTGAGATTGCTCCAGGAAAGTAGGATGAATCATATGGCCAAGCTAGCTTTTAGATGGATCTATTGGAACATGTTGTTGAAAGGAACACATATTCCATTTACAACTGCAACTATGCAAGAAAGCGGAAAAAAATTTGATTAAAAAAACTAAATAAATAAACCTTATGGAAAAAATTGTCAATGGAATTGGTATAGAAGTCAACGAAGAAGGATTTATGATCAACTTCAACCAATGGAACGAAAATATTGGGCAAGCACTAGCTATAGAAAATGAAATTCAATTGTCCCCAAAACATTGGGAAGTCATCAAATATTTGCAGACAGAATACAAAAATGATGTTCCGCTGAGTATAAGGAAAATTGGAAAGAGTGGTGTAGTGGATATAAAAGAGTTTTATGCATTGTTTCCTAATGCGCCTCTAAAAACTGCCTCAAAAATAGCAGGGATACCTAAACCGGCAAGTTGTATTTAAACCTATAATTAAATAATCTAACGATGAAAGAATTTCATGGAGAAGTAAGCAAAATGATGATCATCCTTTCCAAAGCCACTCTGGAAAATGTTTATGCAGCATTTGTGTTGGCGAATGGTGCTAGAATGGAGGGGATAGAAGCTGAGATATTTTTTACATTTTTTGGTCTTGAGGCAATACACAAGGAGAAATTGGAACATCTGCATGTTGCTACGGTTGGAAATCCAGCGATGCATATTCCCACTTTGATCGGAGGCCTTCCGGGTATGGAGTCATTGGCAACAAATATGATGAAAAAGGAAATGGAAAAATTGGATTTGCCCGGTGTTGAGGAGTTTATTGATATATTGGATGCGTCCGGTGTGAAAATGTGGGCTTGTAAGTTGGCAATGGATATGTTTCATTATAAAAAAGAAGACCTCCACCCCGCAGTTTCGGAAGTAATAACTGTAGGGGATTTTTATAAAAAAGGATCCGGACTAGGGACGCATATGCTGTTCATCTAGTCAAAAATTTATGTAGGTCTAAATTATTGGAGAATTGGAAATACTTTGATTTTTTTCTTTTGAAGAAAATGTGTATTCTCCAATTCTTTGATATTGGACACAGATGGCAATTCGTGTTTTTAAGGATTCTGATCATTTGCTTATATCTGTTTTGAGCGTGTGTTTTTTTCAAATTTCGTCAGGTAGATTTAGCACCCCTGCCTTCAAGATAGAGGATATAAAATTTGAAATTGCAGTTTGGCCTTGTTTGATTTCCATCTGAATAAGTTAGGTTTTTATTATTTGGCAGTTCAAAAATGGCAGAGCTTATTTTTTTTGATTCAGAAATGAGTTTCAGACAGTGGTTAGAAAATAATCATGACAAAGAAACTGAGTTGGAGGTAGGGTATTACAAAGTAAATTCAGGAAAACCAAGCATGACCTGGTCTCAGTCTGTAGATCAGGCTTTGTGTTTTGGTTGGATAGATGGTGTCCGTTATTCTATCGATTCAGAAAGTTATAAAATTCGTTTCACTCCTAGAAAAAAAACGAGTATCTGGAGTCTGGTCAATATTAAAAAAGTGGAACATTTGATCAAAAGTGGTTTGATGCATCCCGCCGGACTTGACGTTTTTAATTCGAGAAATGAGATCAAATCAGGCAGTTATTCTTTTGAACAGGAGGAGATCAAACTGTCCGAGGAATTTGAAAAAAAATTTAAGAAGAATAAAATTGCCTGGAAATATTTTGAAGCACTACCCAAAACTTACCGCAATCCTTCAATGCATTGGGTCATGAGCGCAAAACAGGAATCGACTAGACAGAAACGCTTGGAAGAGCTTATGAAAGATAGCGAAAATGGCACAAACAAATGGAAGCACAATAAATATAAAAAATAGATCTTTCTTTAAAAAAAATGGATTGTTATAAACTCAAATAGATTGGTCAAATCAGTAATTTTTGTCCGTCAAATTTATGGTTAATTCAACGATTTAATGATTGGTAGAAAGATGTAGCCAAACATATATAACTAACTAGATTTGAAATGAGCTAAGTGCTGTTTTTTTTTATTTATATACTGTGGTAATCCGTATTGAATTTTACATAAGCCTAAAAACGACAATAGATAGAGCGAGACGATAGAATTTCATTCTACGAATAATATAAATAATTGGATAACTCTACCCTTTAGGGTGGAGTTAGAATGAACATATAATAAAGAGTTTTTAGCCCTGAAATCAACTTTAAATGCATTGTGTACTTATACCGGTATGGACTTGTCTTTGGTGATATAGAGTCATTATTGAGTTGCAGGCTAATTTAGTCAATTTTAAATTGCATTTGTGATATGCATCTGTAATTTATTGTAAAGTTTTGGGTATTCGTACTAAATTTGGCTGGTCAATACATTTTCATTTTACAAAGGATGAATCAGGATATATTCCATTACCACAATAGTCTTCCTGCTGAAGATAAGATAGTTTGTGATCAGCTATATAGTATCATTGATGCGAAACTTCCTGATGCAGTTTCGAAAGTATGGCATGGACATCCTGTTTGGTTTTTGAATGGAAACCCCATTGTAGGATATAGCAAACAAAAGAGTGGAGTCAGGCTGATGTTCTGGAGCGGGGCTGGATTTGATGAAAGCGGTTTGAATGTAGTCGGAAAAAAATTTAAAGATGCTTCTGTGTTTTATCAATCTGTATCTGAATTAAAACCGGAAGAGATGCAAAGATGGCTGGACAAATCCCGAATTATCCAGTGGGATTACAAAAACCTGGTAAAGAAAAAAGGTCAACTGGATAAATTATTATCAAATGAAAGAATCTGAAAAGCAAAACGAGAGAATAGCTCATATGACCTTTGCTTCTGTTTATCCATACTATATCATAAAAGTGGAGAAAAAGGGGAGAAGCAAGGTTGAACTAGATAAGATCATCTCATGGCTCACCTCTTATTCTGAATCTCAGATTGCAGAACTCGTCAAAGAAAAGGTCACCTTTGAAACGTTCTTTGAAAATGCAAAATTGCATCCCAATGCAAAACTCATTACAGGACTCATCTGTGGGTACAGAGTAGAAGATATTGAAAATGAACTTACCAGAAATGTGAGATATTTGGACAAGATCGTCGATGAACTGGCAAAGGGTCGCAAAATCGAAAGTATCATGAGAACATGATCCGATTATCTTCTATTAAATTGAGTTTGGTAAGCTTTCAATAAATAAAATTGAATTTTTTATATTTTTACCAAAACAGGTAAAGCATGAAAAGAATGATGGACAAAACGCCTACAAGAGAGACGACAAAAATGTAGTCGGCTATCGTTTCAAGCCTGATCGAATATCTGCTGTTTTCAGTCCTCAATGAAAAAAAAGAAAAAATCGATGAGACAGCAAGTAATAATGCTACCAATGAGGTAAACTCGTCAATCAGGTTGTCGTCGGCCTTATTGGAGAAGTGCAAGGAAGTAATTACAAATAGACAAAATCCAAGCAAGTTCGTGGATGTGGATAAGATGTGTTGTGATGTTTTAGAATTCATCAGGATCATAATTTATTTTCTAAAAACGGATAATAAGATATCATACTATAAAAAAAATGTTAAGTATTTTCTGTTTACTTTGATTGGGAACTAAAATATAATCGTATGTCAAAATATGGATTAATTCTAAGTTTGCGAATCAGGCGTTGAAACAAAAGCAACAGACAACTGTTTAATTTTACTCAAAACAACTGCTTAAATCAACTTTTATGGAGTGGATGCAACAACCGGAAATGTGGATGGCTTTCCTGACTCTGGTAGTCATGGAGATTGTCTTGGGAATCGACAATATTGTTTTTATTTCGATTCTCACCGGTAAGTTGCCCAAAGAGCAACAGAGAAAAGGTCGCATTTTCGGTTTGGCTTTTGCGTTAATTACAAGGATACTTTTGTTACTATCCATCACCTGGGTGATGACACTTACCCAACCATTATTTAATGTGGCAGATTGGTTTAATATCCATGATGCCGACTGGCACCACAGGTTGGAAATTTCCGGCCGTGACTTGATACTTATTATAGGAGGATTCTTTTTATTGTATAAAAGTATTGTCGAGATTCATGGCAGTTTGGAAGGTGATAGCGAAGTAAAAGATGTAAAAGGACTGACATTTATTAAAACTATCATTCAGATTGGTTTATTAGATATAGTATTTGGATTGGATTCCGTGATTACTGCGATAGGAATGGCGGAAGATGTGAATGTGATGATTGCGGCTGTGGTAGTTTCAATGGTATTTATGGTTTTTGCCGCTCAACCTGTCGGTGATTTCGTAAATAAACATCCGAGTATAAAAATGCTTGCACTGTCATTTTTAATTTTGATCGGAATATCGTTGATGGCAGAAGGAATTGAAAGACCGATAGCCAAGAGTAATATTTATTTTGCAATGGGATTCTCAATTTTTGTTGAAATACTTGTGATTCGAATGTCTAAGGGCAAGAAAGAAGATCCGGTACAATTGAAGAGAATGATCAATGAAGAGTATATCGAACGTTAAATGATTTTGCCTTAATTTTATTTGGTATGTACAATATTTGCATAATTTCTTCCAGCGTGCGGATTGATAGAATGAGTCATAGAGCCGCAATGTATTTTCAAAATCGACTTGAAGCTCATCCGGAGTTTGAATCCGAAATTTTAGACCTGAAGATCTACAATTTTCCGATCTTTGAAGAGAGGCTGAGATTTCTAAAAAATCCGGATCAAAATATATTGGATTTCGCCGCCAAAATTAAAAATTCTGATGCTGTCCTGATTGTTACTCCGGAATACAATGGCAGTATGCCTGCATCTTTGAAAAATTGCATTGATCTCTTATACGGAGAATGGAAAAGGAAACCTGTCGGCATTATTACCTGTTCGTCAGGTAGTTTCGGTGGAGCTCAGGTACTTGGTGATTTGCAATTCGTATTATGGAAAATCGGCGCACATACAATCCCTGCTATTTTTCCGATTCCGAAGATTCAGGATGTCTTTGATGAAAATGGAAAGGCAAATGACCCGGATGCGATGACGAAAAGAGTGGAGCCTTTCATTGATGAATTGATGTATTGGTTACAATCGAGACCCGCCAGGACTACCGATGGCTAGCTTTTGCTTCGGTTATAAAATACATGAGGTGAATGTAGCGCTTCAGGACACATTTCTCAGCATTTTCTCTATCGAGGGATGACGGCATTCCATTTTGAATACTTGAAATTTAATCAGATATGGATTATATTTGATGAAGCAATATCCTTTATTGATTACCTCATGACCTGGTTCAAGAATGGATGTCCTTAAATTGATAAAGAATAACTATTATGCATAGAATTTCCATTTCGGTGTTGAATGTTGTAGGGCTCATATTTTTAATGAGCTCGAGTAATGCATTCGGTCAATGTGATCGAAAAACTGATTCACTTGAGCTGGTAAAAATTTACAATAGCACTGTAGGATACAATTGGAGCTCTCCCTGGCCTCTGTACAAACCAATCAATCAGTGGCAGGGTGTCCATCTCAATATTGATGGCTGCGTAGATTCCTTGGAGTTAATTGTGCAAAACCTTGGAGGTCCATTGCCGGATTTGAGTTTTCCGGAATTGAAGTATTTTGAAGTAACTCATAACGAACATGAAGGACCGGTGCCTCAATTGGAATGTCCCAAACTCAAGTATTTGGAATTAGAATTGTGCAGTCTGGTGGGTAAGATACCGGATTATCAAAATTTAAAAGAACTCGAATTTCTCTCTTTATTGGACAATCATATTGAAGGTCCAATACCGGATTTTAATATGCCAAAACTTGAGCATTTGTTGCTGGGAAGGAATAATATAGCTAGCTCAATTCCTCCGTTCTCCAAACTGAGTAAGTTGAAATATTTAAACTTGAATATAAATCAATTTTCAGGAGAATTGCCCCATTTTAGTTTGCCTGAACTTGAGGTGCTGTTTCTGGGTGGTAACGAGCTAACCGGTGGATTGATTAATTTGGAAGGTTTGCCAAATTTGAGAAAATTATATGCAGGCGGGAATTATTTTTCAGGGGAAATTCCCGATTTTAAGAATCTGGATAGTTTGGAAATATTGGATTTGGCCGATAACTGTTTAACTGGAAACATGCCGGCATTAGCTGGTTTAAAAAAATTGACCTTCATCAATGTTTCAGGAAATCAATTATCGGGGAGTATTCCGAATTTCAATTTACCCGAAATTACTGCCCTCGAAATGAATAATAACTATTTTTCAGGTCAGTTACCACATTTTAGTTTTCTCAAAAAGGTAAGCAATCTCGATGTGAGTACCAATCTTCTTTCAGGGAGCATTCCTTCATTTGATGAGAATAAAGCATTGATGTTTTTAGATTTAAGTAACAATAGATTGTCTGGTGAAATTCCGGTTTTAGATTTGCCATCTCTAAACTTTTTATACCTGAACGGAAATCGCTTTTCAGATAGTCTGCCCAATTTGAATTCACTCCCTGTGTTGAGTAGGTTGAGGATTCAGGATAATCAATTTACGTTTACAGATTTGTACAAAGCAAAAAAGATAAATAAATTCTTGTATTCACCGCAATTATCTTTTTATCATGATACAACATTTTATTGGAAGAAAAATGAGCTGGGAATCATTGATCTTAATATTGATTCATCTATAGATAGCAATCAATATCAGTGGATTAAAAATGACATCCCTTGGTCAGTTCCTCCCGGGAATTCAAAGCACTCTAATATGCTTATATTTCAGAACCTGAATCATGATGATTATGGTAGATATTACTCAATTGTAACTAACCCTGAGTTTCCTGATGTAAACCTGATGAGCAAGGAAATTTCTGTGCGAGTGTGCGACGTAGAACAGGATAGTTTGCAATTGGTCAAGTTGTATCAAGCCACATCAGGTGACAGCTGGTTCAACAGATTGAATTGGCTGCAGTCAGGTACGTCAATTTCTGATTGGTATGGTGTCACAACGGATAAATTCGGTTGTGTGCGATCATTGCAGTTGAATGGAAATAACCTGACAGGAAATTTGCCTGATTTAGAAATGAATACTCTGGACAGTTTAGATGTTAGTTCCAATAATTTGCAAGGAAATTTGGCACATTTCAATATCGATTTCATCAAATTACTCAATTTGAGATCTAATTATTTGACAGGAAATTTACCAGTAGAAATTAAAAACTGGAAAGAGTTGGAGCATCTGGATCTGGGAGACAATCAATTTACAGGAGAACTTCCTGAATATATTGGAAATCTACACGATCTAAAGACATTGAGATTAGATCATAATTCTTTTTTTGGTAAAATTCCGGGGAGTATTTCCAATTTGGAACATCTTCGCATAGGACAAGTGAACTTAAGCTTTAACCAATTTGATACTTTAAATCAGAGCATGGTACTATTCTGCCCTCTTGGCGTTAAAATTCTTGAGAATACTCCTGTTGATAATCAATTCATACAAATTTGCAGTGCTAGATGTAATGGATTAGATTGGGAAGATATGCTAAAAGCCTCATGGCTAAAGGATACATTAGCTGCATTACTTTGCGCTAATCCTGACCACATTGTAAGGAGGTTCAGATCAAATGCAGGTTTCGTTGAATTCAGGGGATTGAAATTGGTTTATACCAAAACATCGTATTATGATGTGTCAAAAAATACATACCGGAATATCGAAACAAATTTTTATGATTGTGCTGGAAATTTGATAGAACAAACAGTAGAGGAAGGCAATAGTTACAATTCGCGTTTTGGTAATTTATCGGATGAAATGTACAGGCAGTTGAATTATGACGAGGAGTGGTTTTGTTGCAATAGTATACCTATTCCAACTGATAATGAAGAAACTGTTCCGGAAAAAAATAAAACTGTTCACTCGGTTACTCAGCTCAACTGTTTCCCCAACCCTGTAGGTGATTATTTGAAGTGTTCTGTTGATGCCCTTGTGACACAAATCAAACTAATAAATCTCCAGGGAAGGATCTTTGCAGAGTTGGATCGGGATAGAATTCAGGATAATCAAGTCGTGGTAGATTTTCAACAGGTTCCTTCAGGGATTTATTTTATTGTAATAAACAGCAGCTCAGACAGAAATTGTTTTAAAGTAATAAAACCTTAGTTTTTATTACCTGATTTTTGTCAAAATGTATTCATAAGGATTTAATGTTGATCTGATGCATGCCATTCTGCAAACGAACTTGGAGTTTCTCTCAAGACGATTCTACAGAGCTTCTCTTGACCTCCAAATTGATCTTTGATGTTTTCTAGAAAATGGATCAATAAATTTTCACAGGTAGGCTGGAATGGCACAAGAATTACTTTTTCAAATTCATTTGTCAATATTTCTGCTGTAACATATGGAGCATTTTCATTTAAGACTAGCGCATGATCAAACTTATTGATGATTTTCTCCTGTATGATTTTTTTTAATTGACCAAAATCAATGACCATACCATTTTTTGGATCGGCAAGTTCAGTTATAGGTGAGCCCATCACGGTTACTTCCAAATGGTAAGTATGCCCATGAATATTCTTGCATGGACCATCATAACCATACAGAGCATGAGCCATGTCTATTGTAAAATGCTTTGTGACTCTGATGATTTGATTGAAGTTGAACATGTTTGTTTTTATTTACTGGTTTGATGGATCTGAATAATATGGACAGGGCAGTTGTCTGCTGCTCTTCGATTTTCGTCATACTCTTGATCCTGTATTTTAGTAGTGAAAATTCCGTTCTTTGATTCAGCACCGACGAGGGAGCATTTTCCGTCCTTACGAGAAATTCTCCATCTTGAAGGAGCAGCTTCCACACATGCATTACAGCCTATACATTTTGCTCTATATTGAATTATGGTGTATGACATTCAGATAGTTTTTATGAATTTACGAGTTTATACAATTTATCTGAAGGTCGAATTTTTTGTGCCATTGGAATCGTAAAATTCTGTCCTTGTTCTGCAGTAGGTACAGATGTTCGATTCACATGAATGACATCCACCTCCATTTGGATGTAGCCGGTGGTTGGTCCGCTGATGATGATTTCATCACCCACAGATATTTTGTGAGCTTCGCATTGGAATTCTGCTACCTGAAGTTGATCGTAATACTTGACACCTTTTGCAAGGTATATTTTTTTCTTTGTTGCTTTGGATCCATAAGCATCACTCCACTCACCCATCTTTCGCCCCAGGTAATATCCATCCCAAAAACTCCGATTATAAACAGTACTGAGCTGAACTTTCCAGGATTCAATTTTTTCTTTGGAGTAGGTTCCTGCATGAATAGAGTCCAAAGCTTCCCTGTAACATTTTGTTGTGGTGTACACATATTCTGATGCTCTACCTCTACCTTCTATTTTAATCACCCTTGTACCGGAATCAATGATCTTGTCAAGAAAATCAATCGTGCACAAATCCTTCGCAGACATAATGTTTTCGTTTTCTATCTCAAACTCTATGCCTTCCTCTTTGTCTGTGACGATATAAGATCTCCTACAATTTTGTACGCATGCACCTCTGTTTGCGGATGCATAATGAGAATGCAGACTCAGATAACATTTGCCTGAGACAGCCATACACAAAGCACCATGTGCAAAAATTTCCAACCTCACGAATTCACCACCTGGGCCACGGATATCCCTACGGCGAATCTCTCTGGCCATATCCTTAACCTGCATCAGACTCAACTCTCTTGCCAATACCATTACATCCGCATACACCGCATAGAATTCTACCGCTTCCACATTAGAGATGTTTGCTTGAGTAGAAATATGTACCGGCATATTTTTTTTTCTGCAGTAGTTCATTACAGCATGATCCGAAGCGATGATGGCATTTACTCCTGATTCTTGTGCGCGATCCACTATGTCACGCATCACACTCAGGTCATGGTCATAGAGGATTGTATTCAGTGTCAAGTAGCATTTTTTATTATTTTCCCGGATGATTTCAGTGATTTGAGGGATTTCGTCCAGGGTAAACAAATTTGCTGAGCGGGCCCTCATATTGAGTTGTTCTATACCAAAGTATACAGAATCACAACCGCCCTGGATCGCAGCTCTAAGCGATTCAAATGAACCTGCGGGTGAAAGCAATTCTACGGTCTCTTTCATCTTTTATTAAAACTTTAAAAAGGCTGCAAATTTATACTATTTTTCAGGCAAAGAAAATCACTCATCTGATTTTAGTCATATGCTGATATAGTCTCTTGTTACACATTCTCTCCCCAATTTTTTAGTTCTTCCTCACTCCACAATTCCGGAAAGAATATTCTCCTTTGATATTTTGGTAACATGTATTTGCGCCAGTCCGAACCTCCTGTCGCTTCTCCACCACCAATATATTTTTCAGCTGCATGATAATGTGCCATCACCCACGATATATTTACCGTATAATCGTAATGTCTCATCATTTTGATAAGCTCCGGGTTAGATTGAGTTTCTGGCGGCAGACTTTTATATTTTGTATAGAGATTGGTTTTATTGTATGATTCCATCTTCATCAGAAACATATCTTTATATTTTTTCTCAAAAAGTCTGATCAGAATAGATTTTTTTCCGGTGATGTGGTCTTTACCGGCTGCTTGCCAATACAAATGATCATATGCATGTTCATAAGGAGTATTGCGGTCTATCGTTGCTCTGAATCTGTAATCGATCAGATTGATTAATTCAGTAGATGCAAATTCAATAAGCCTGTATTGGGCACTCTGAAAACCGCTTGCCGGAGTCAGTGTATTGCGGAATTTCATGTATTGCGCTTTTTCCATTCCATCGCCCATGATGTCAAATGAACTTGACAACATGTCAAAATATCTGGAAATTCGCCTGAGTTTTTCTATGAAAAAATTGGCTTCGGGTTGATCACTTTTACTTACCTGATCGATTTCCCAAAGGATCATTTTGAAAAGAATTTCATTCACCTGATGATACATCACAAAAACCATTTCATCGGGCAAATTTGTTCGTTGTACTTGCAAATTGAGCAAGGCATCGGTCATTATGTAATCCCAGTAGGTTATCGGTTTAGCAAATAACAGACCTTCAAGATGCACATCTGTAAGCTGATCGATGGATTGAAATTTTTCGTCCAACTTTTGAATTAAATTCTCTCGATTTGTCATGACAATTGGTAGTGGTAATTTTTAGTTTTGTTTAAATTTTTGGTGTATGATAGCGTCGATTTCACTTTCACTTGTTTCAGGGTTTATCTTGTAAGTTTTGATCATGTCTCTGATGCGTTCTTCTTGTTCATTTCCTTTTTCCAGAGCAGTGCGATATTCGATTTGTGAAAAGGAAACCATACTGTACAATGGAAAATAAGATTCAGGATATAAATAATTAATTCTTCTCTCCAATTTCTGAACCAACTGAAAATGTGGGTCCATTACTTTGTCTCGCATCACAATATAATTCTGGAGACTCAAATCCTGTACTGCATCACCGTTCGGCTTCCTGAGAAGCTGATATTGTTCGAATATAGTACTCCAATCTTGTCCATGGCTTTGCATCAGTTGCCACAATATTGTACAATCCTCAAAACCGCAATTCATCCCTTGTCCAAAAAATGGGACAGTCGCATGAGCTGCGTCTCCCAGTAGAGCCAACTTCCCGTCAGTCCATGGAAAACATCTGATGATTGCCAGTGAGGATAGTGGATGTTTGTCCCAATCATCGGCAACAGAAGGCATGAGCTGATAAAAGTCCGGAAATACTTCCTCAAAAAATTCTATAATTTTAGCTTTATCGGTGAGCTGATTGAATCCATATTTTTCATCTTCAAAAGGCATGAATAATGTACAGGTATAAGAGCCATCCAAATTGGGCAATGCGATCAGCATAAATCTCCCTCGGGGCCAAATATGCAGTGTGTTCTTTGCCATTTTTTGGTCTACAGCTTCAGTGCGTGGGAGCAATATCTCTTTGTATCCGTCAGGCAAATATTTTTGGGAATAATCGAAGCGATCTTTCTTTTGTAATCCGTGGTATCTACATGCTGAAAAAGCGCCGTCTGCTGCAAATACCAAGTCTGCGCGATCCTCAGTAATTGCTCCGGTGATCGTATTTTTAAACTGGCAATATCCATCTTCAGGCCTTACCGCAACACATTCCTCATCAAACAGGATGCGGACATCCTGATTTGAGGATGAGATGTCCATCAGTTTTTTATTGATCTCTCCTCTGGACACAGAATATATCGCCTGTCCGTGATTACCATAAGGCTGGTAGTTTTGGCTTCCGTCAGGATGATGTAAATTGCGGCCATACATAGGTATGGCAATTTCTCTGATATCCTCGCCTATACCCATTTCGTCCAGAGCTTTCCAACCGCGATAAGAGACGGCGAGATTGATGGATTTTCCAGCAGAAATTCTCGCTTTTCTCATGTCAGGTCGTCGTTCGTACACCTTGACCTGATAACCGGCTTTGGAAAGGTATACGGCCCAAAGCGACCCAACCAATCCGGCTCCTACAATGATTACTCTCTTTGTTTTTCCGGCATTTGACTCTGATTTCTGTTGCTGCGACATATTTACTCCTTCATTGAGAAAAGCAAATGTACTGATATAGTTTTACAGTGTGCCGCGTCTTGCCTGTTCAGCTTCTATACTTTCAAATAATGCCTGGAAATTGCCTTTGCCAAAAGATTTGGCTCCCTTGCGCTGAATAATCTCAAAAAACAGAGTCGGTCGATCCTCCACCGGCTTAGTGAAGATTTGGAGTAAATATCCGTCTTCGTCACGATCTACCATAATCCCCAGAGATTTGAGAATCGCGAGATCTTCAGCAATAGATCCCACTCGGGCTGGAACAGTATCATAATATGTTCCGGGAACATGGAGAAATTCTACTCCGCGTTTTCTCATTTCGGATATAGTATATACTATGTCATCTGTTGCTACGGCAATGTGTTGACAGCCTGCACCGCCATAAAAATCCAGGTATTCCTCTACCTGAGATTTTTTAAGTCCTTTGGCAGGTTCATTGATAGGAAATTTTATTCTTCCATTACCATTGGTCATCACTTTACTCATCAGCGCTGTGTATTGTGTGGAGATGTCTTTATCATCAAAGGTGATCAGATTGGCAAATCCCATTACCTTTTCATAATAGGTAGCCCATCGATTCATGTCACCCAATTCGACATTACCCACCATATGGTCGATATATTTTAAGCCTGTGGTGCCGGGATTATACTCGGATTCCCATTTTTCGAAACCAGGTAAAAAGATGCCTTTATAATTCTTTCTTTCTACAAAAATATGGATCGTTTCTCCATAAGTCTTGATACCGGATTTGATCACTTCTCCGTCGGTATCCTGAAATACGGTGGGTTCCATTGCAGATTCAGCTCCCCTCTTTATGGTCTCCTCGTAGGCTGATCTCGCATCGTTTACCCATAGTGCAATGATTTTTACACCGTCCCCATGTTTTCTGATGTGATGTGAAATTTCACTTTCAGGATTGAAAGGTGTGGTGAGTACCAGCCTGATTTTATCTTGTACCAGGACATAGGAGCAAAACTCTTTGTTGCCGGTTTCCAATCCTGTGTAAGCGAGCGATTGAAATCCAAATGCAGTTTTATAATAATGTGCTGCCTGCTTCGCATTTCCTACGTAAAGTTCTACATAATCAGTACCTTGGATAGGAAGAAAGTCCTGAGCTTTGTCAAAAATTTTATCTTCAGAATAACTGTAATTTTTGACGTCGGTCAAATTTTTTGTTTCCATATCAAATTGAATTAATTCATGTTGTTTAAATAATGAGCAATGCCCTCAGCTGATGCTACAAGACTATCCTTTTGAGGATTCCAGTTGGCAGGACAAACGTCACCGTTTTCCTCATGAAAATTAAGAGCATCTACCATCCTCAATGCTTCATCTACATTGCGACCCAACGGCATATCATTGATCAGCTGGTGACGTACAATACCTTTTTTATCGATTAAAAAAAGACCTCTGTAAGCTATCGGATTTCCTTCAAAAAGCAATTGATCTTCTCTCACGGTATATTCTCCCGCGAGTACGCCATATTTCATGGCGATCACCTTGGAATGATCGGCCACTATAGGATAACTGACACCCATGATTCCTCCGTTTTGTTTAGGAGTGTGAAGCCATGCCCAATGGGAATATTGTGTATCGGTAGAACAAGCGACGATGACAGTATCTCTCTCTTCAAAATCTTTTATTCTATCTTGGAAAGCAATCAACTCTGTAGGACATACAAACGTAAAATCCATCGGGTAAAAAAAGAAAATTACATTCTTCTGTCCCAAATAATTTTCGAGGCTAAAGTTTTCTACGAATTGATTACCGTCTATCACCGCTATTTCATTGAAATGCGGTGCTTTTTTTCCAACGAGAACTTCCATGTTGAGAACGTTTTTATTTTTTGCAATTGATTTTATAACCATGATTTGTAGTAGTCCTGCACCTCTATGTCGATGGCATCCTGTGTGACCATCACCGGCATGAAAGGATCGATCATGACTGCCAGTTCTTCTGTTTCTTTTTTGCCAATACTTCTTTCGATCGCCCCCGGATGTGGACCATGAGGAATTCCTCCCGGGTGCAATGTGAGCTGACCCTTTTGAATATTGTTTCTGCTCATAAAATCACCGTCCACGTAATACAGAATTTCGTCACTATCAATATTGCTGTGATGGTATGGCGCAGGAATTGCCGAAGGGTGATAATCGTAAAGACGAGGCACGAATGAGCAAATCACAAATGTTCTGGCTTCAAAATTCTGATGGATAGGAGGAGGCATATGGATTCGACCAGTGATAGGTTCGAAATCAAAAATTGAAAAAGTATATGGGTAAAAATGGCCATCCCAACCTACCACATCGAAAGGATGATTCGCATACACATAGGGAAACATAGTGCCTTGTTTTTTGATAAAAATGTCAAATTCCCCTGCCTCATTAAAAGTGCGCAGATTCTTCGGACGAACGATGTCTCTTTCACAAAATGGGGAGTGCTCCAATAATTGTCCAAAATCGTTCCTGTACCTCCTGGGTGTAAAAATGGGATCAAATGATTCTATGTAAAGCAAACGGTTGTCTCTTTCATCAAATTGAATTTGATAAACGGTTCCTCGTGGTATCAAAATATAATCTCCGTACTTGAAATCAAGTTCACCAAACATCGTCAATACCTTGCCACGACCTTTGTGTACGAATATCAATTCATCAGCATCCGCATTTTTATAAAAGTAGTTAGTCCCACTTGTTGGCGCTGCTAATCCGACATGGAGTCCACTGTTTACAAAAAGCGTTTTTCTGCTTTTCAAATAATCATCATCCGGATTGACCTGGAAGCCGTTGAAACTCATTGCGTTCAGACTATTTTCGATGACGATTTTGGGTTTGACGGAGTAGGGTTCATCCTTTTGTCTTACCCTGGTCGGTGGATGAAGGTGATAAACCAAAGAAGACATTCCGGCAAAACCCTGTGTTCCCACGAGCTCTTCCTGAAGCAATTGGCCTCCACTTGTCTTATTGACTACGTGTCTTTTGTGTGGGATATCGCCCAGCTGATGATAGATTGGCATACAGATTAATTTTAATTGATCGTCAAGACGATTTTGACCTTGCAAAAATATCGGACCATTTACTCCGAAAATGTGACCCAGATCACATTGTGTAAAAAAATCAGACTGGTGAGTGCAAGACTACTTTAGATTCGGTAGCACGGCTGATCAATGGAAAGCTGTCCGAAGTAATTCAGGTTGTATAATTTGGATATTCTTTCCTTGAATTTGTATGGCACCAAGGGTAGTCAAGTCTTTCAACATCCTTGTCACCGTCTCTCGAGTGGTACCTGCCAGAGCGGCCAGGTCTTCTCTGCTCAGATGGACATTGAGTGTTTTTTGGTCGGCCTTGTAACCGAAGCTGTCGATGAGTCCTAATAAAACAGAGGCTAGTCTGCTCCTCACGGAGGATTGTGCCATATGGGTGATTTTCATTTCAGCTTCCTTAAGTTCGTCAGCGAGAAGCTCCGCGATCCGAAAGGAAAGCTTTGGAGAGACATGTATAAGCTGCATGAATACTTCACGGGGAATAAGGCAGATCCTGCTGTCCTCCATTGCCACGCCGGAACAGGAGAATCTGTCGCCGCCACAAAGTGCCCGATGACCCATGATATCTCCCTTTCCGATCAGATGTACGATTTGTTCCTTGCCGTCGTGGCCTGACTGAAATACTTTTACTTTCCCTTCAAAGACACAGAACAAAGCTTTGGGAAATGAATTTTCCTTGAATACCAGCTCTGATTTTTTGTAAACTTTACATTGCTTGTTTTTATCCAAAAAGGCAATCTCTTCTTGAGTCAAATGCTCTAGAATCCTGATTTGCCGTAAAGGATGGAGATCTGCCATAAAACCGAGAGAATCTTCTACAAATAAAGGGAAAAATTATGAGGCAGCAGATGATATTTAAACAAAGGACCAGACCATTTCTCTTTAGAGCAATGAAGGAATGAAATACCCGATCAATTGATATGAAGTAGCTTTTGTATTGAATGATTTGCTAGCCCTGATACCATCTATTCCTTTTGGTATTGTGTTTTAAAATCTTATACCTTTGCTACATGCATCTTCCAGGATTTGCAATATTATTCGGAATACTGTTTTTTGGTGGTGGGCTCAGCACTCAGCCTTCTCATGACAGTTGGACCATTGAACTGAACAAATTTGTCGACGAAAACGGGTTTGTAGATTATCAGTCTTGGAGGAATGACAGAGATGGACTCACAAAATATTTGGCAAGCCTACAAGCTTATCCACCTCAATCCTCATGGTCGCGTTCAGAGATCACGGCTTATTGGATCAATGCTTATAATGCATACACGATTGCTTTAATTCTCCAGCATTATCCTGTGCGTTCCATCAAAGAAATTGGTGGCAAAATACCAAAAATCAATTCTGTTTGGGACATCAATTTCATCCCCTGGAATGGTCGGACGATCAATTTGAATGAAATTGAACATAACATTTTAAGGAAGAAATATCCGGATCCCCGCATCCATGCCTGTCTGGTATGTGCTTCTTATTCTTGCCCTAAGCTGAGACGAGAGGCCTTTGTCGCTCGTGATTTGGATGCACAGATGGATGATGCTTGCCTGAGATTTTTAAAAGATCCAAATAGAAATCAGTATGAACCTTCCGGGTCGTCATTATCGATGATTTTTAAATGGTACGCTTCTGATTTCGGAGGAATTGAAGGTGTGAAGAAATTTATCAAAAAATATGTTCCCGAAGCTTTCCCTCATCCAAAAACCAAAATGAAATATCTAGACTACAATTGGGCTCTCAATGATTCGAAAATCTATAAGCAACCTTAATCTATGAAGTGGTCAGCTCAATTGGTTTCCATTCTGTTTCATCCGCTGTTTTCTGTATTTTATGGATTGTCAGCCATGCTATTGATAAAACCACACTGGTTTTCGGTGATATACTGGCAAGATGCGCATCTGATCATGTTGTATGTTTTTATTTACACCATTTTTATTCCTGCGATAGGAATTTTTCTTTTATTGAAAACAGGCTTTATCAAAAGCCTCGAGATGACGCAAAAATTTGAGAGAATCGCACCACTTATACTGTGCATGATTTTTTATTTTTGGTTGTTCATCAATTTAAAAAATCAAAATAATATTCCAAAAGTTTTTCAGACTTTTCTCCTCGCCTCGGTGATCTCTCTTGCACTGAGTTTTGTGTTAAACAACTGGATCAAAATCAGTCTGCATATGGTTGGAGCAGGAGCATTGGTCATGCTGCTTTTTTTTATAAGATTTTCTTTTTCAGAAGACGGTTTATTTTATTTGAGATTTCATGCAAATCAAGTATCCGGTTTTCATTTGAATTCTCTCATCGTTTCTACTTTAGCCATCAGTGGGATAATAGGTACTGCCAGAATGATTCGGGAAGCGCATTATCTTGAAGAAATCGCTCTTGGATTTTTTATTGGTGGATTTTCCACTATTCTTGCATTTTCATACAGTTATTAGTCAAAAAAAATGAATCCATTATTACAAACCATAGAATCAGCTTGGCAGGACAGAAATCTGTTGCAAGATAAAATAGTACAGGATGCTATTCAAGAGACCATTGCTCTGCTGGACAACGGAAAGCTCCGGGTTGCTGAATGTATCAGTCCGGGAAATTGGAAGGTGAACGATTGGGTGAAGAAAGCCATCCTCTTGTATTTTCCCATCTCACAAAACAGATATATCCGTGCAGGTGATCTCACTTTTTATGATAAAATCCCTGTGAAGGGCAATTACGAAGAAATCGGCGTTAGAGCGGTGCCTCATGCGATTGCCAGATATGGTTCGTTTATCGAAAAAGGAGCTATCCTCATGCCCAGTTATGTCAATATAGGTGCTTATGTCGGATCAGGAAGCATGGTCGACACATGGGCCACTGTCGGCTCCTGTGCACAAATCGGTAGCAATGTTCACCTTGCAGGCGGTGTTGGTATCGGTGGTGTCCTCGAACCTCCACAGGCACAACCCAACATCATTGAAGATAACTGTTTCATAGGATCCAGGTGCATCATCGTAGAAGGGGCGGTCATAGAAAGTGAAGCAGTTCTCGGAGCCAATGTCGTCATCACAGGATCGACTTATATCATCGATGTGACAGGTCCGGAACCGATACGCTACCAGGGGCGCGTACCAGCAAGGTCTGTGGTGATACCCGGTTCTTATACCAAATCATATCCTGCTGGCGATTATCAGGTGCCTTGTGCTCTGATCATAGGTCAACGCAAGGAATCTACAGATAAAAAAGTATCCCTCAATGATGCATTGAGGGACTTCCAGATCAGTGCTTGATCATTTTTCAACTATGCATCTTTCTGGTTGTTAGATTAGACAGCTACCGGGAATTTTTAAACCTTTTCTTACGTTCAACAGATTGAAGGAGAATTATGCAGTGGAACCAAAATTATTATGAAGAACTCATCCACAAGGTGGATGCTTTCACGCGGAAGTATTATATCAATCAACTGATCCGCGGTAGTCTTTATTTTATAGGGCTCGTTACAGTAGTGTTCCTAGCTTTCAACTTGCTTGAACATTATTTCTATTTTTCTAAGGCAGTCAGGAAAATTTTATTTTTTAGTTTTATTGGACTCTTTGGACTCAGTTTGTGGCATTGGGTGATCACACCGATGATGCATTATTTTAAACTGGGCAAACTCATCAGCCAGGAAGAAGCCGCTAAAATCATAGGCACGCATTTCTCTAATGTTAAGGATAAGTTGATCAACGTACTTCAACTTAAATCTCAGTCCGTAGGTTATACCGATCGCACGCTGATCGATGCGAGTATCCAGCAAAAAGCTTCAGAACTTAAACCCGTTCCATTTGTCGCCGCCATAGACCTCCAGAAGAACAGAAAATACATTCAATATGCGATACTGCCATTGTTCCTCCTGGGTTCACTGTGGCTGTGGTCTCCTTCGCTGATCAAAGATCCAACTACAAGATTAATTCAAAATGACAAGGAGTTTGAACGTGAGGCATTATTCCATTTTGAACTTTCGGCTCAAGAGCTCAAAGCAAGGCAGAATTCTGATTTTACGATACATGCAAAAGTCAGTGGAACTGTCATGCCTTCGGAAGCCTTTATCGTAATTGATCAGTTTCCTTATCGAATGCAGAAAATTTCTGACGACGAGTATAGCTATACTTTCAACAATATCCAACACGACACTGAGTTTAAACTGAAATCAGGTGAAATAGAATCATCCGCTTTTCAATTGAAAGTCATCAGGCAGGCAGTGTTAGAAGGATTTGATGCGAAGTTGAATTATCCGGGATACACTGGGAGAAAAAACGAGACACTTCGGAATACAGGTGATTTGAATGTTCCTCAAGGCACTCGTGTCGATTTTCTTTGGAATACGATAAATGCAGATGAATTGAAAGTGCGTTGGGGCAATCAGTGGAACAATGAACTTCAGCGGAGTGGAGAGAATAGCTTTCAATCTTCTTATAGAGCGATGAAAGATCAATCGTACACACTTTATTTTAAAAATGCAGAAGCAGATTCTTATGATTCTGTGACTTATTCGATCAGTATCATTCCTGACCAATATCCTGAAATCAGGGTGGATCCTTTTCAAGACAGTACCGACACAAAAGTAGTTTACCTCGCAGGGGATGCATCGGATGATTATGGCCTGAATAGACTTGAATTTTTGTACCAAATCAAACATGCAAACGGCCAGCCGGAAGCTTTGCAAAAAGTACCAGTAAACTTACAATCCGGACAAGGCACAAATTCGGCTTTCAGACATGTCTTTGATATGACAACACTGAATCTCCTTCCGGGAGACATGGTGAGTTATTATTTTGAAATTTGGGATAATGATGCGGTCAATGGAAGCAAATCCTCAAAGAGCAGCATGCTTGAGTTTAGACAACGTTCCACCGAAGAGATGACAAAGCAGGAAGAACAAAATAATGCTGACATCAAAGCAGAGATGGAGAAATCAGTAAGGGATGCCAAAAAATTACAACAAAAACTAGCTGACTTCAAAAATAAAATGCTGCAGGAAAAAGACGTTCAGTGGCAAAATAAAAAGGATCTCGAAAAACTTATGAAGGAACAAGAAGACATCCAGAAAAATTTTGAGGATGCAAAGAAAAAGTTTGACGACAATCTAAAAAACCAAAATCAACATAGCCAGCCTGACGAAAATCTACTGGAAAAACAACAGCAATTACAAAAAATGATGAATGAATCTATGTCTGATGAAATGAAGCAACTCATGAAACAGATCCAAGATCTCATGCAGGAGTTGAACAAAGATCAGGCTGTTCAGATGTCAGAAAAATTTGAAAATAAAACTCAGGAATTGACCAAAGAGATGGATCGCCTCCTTGAATTATTCAAAGAACTGGAATTGGAAAAAACAAGAAAAGACGAGATAGATAAGTTGCGGGAATTGGCAGATGAGCAGAAAAAGCTTGCTGAAAAAACAGAGAAAAAAGAAGAGTCTAAAGAAAACCTGGAAAAGAAACAAGATGAACTCAACAAGAAGTTTGACGATATTCAGAAAAAACAAGAAGATATCCAAAAGAAGAACAAAGAGCTAGAGAAACCAAAGGATATCAAGGATCGTAAAGCTGAGAGTGAAAGTATCAAGAAAGATATGGAGCAGTCTAAGGATAAGTTGAATAAGTCTGAAAACTCATCTGCGTCAGAAAAACAAAAAGAGGCAGCAAATAAAATGGAAGAGCAGGCTGAATCGATGGAACAAGAAATGCAATCAGGAGAAAAGGAACAACACGAAGAAGATATAAAAGTCATCAGGCAGTTGTTGGAAAATTTGGTTGCACTGTCTTTTGATCAGGAGTCGTTGATCAAAGAAATGTCACAAACCAATCCTCAGACACCACATTATGTATCGTTGGTGCAGGATCAATTCAGGTTAAAAGACAATTTTAGACTCATCGAGGATACTTTGACAGAACTAAGCAAGCGAGTTTTTGAGATTTCAACTTATGTGATGGACAAGGTCGATGAGATCAATGACAATTTTAAACAGACCATAAATCACCTTGAAGCCAGATCAGTCTCAGCGGCGAGCGGAAATCAGCATCGAGTGATGAAAAATGCGAATGACCTTGCTGTGATGCTCTCAGAAACTCTATCTAAAAAACAGAAGAAAGCTGCATCCTGTAATAAGCCCGGAAACGGTTCCTGTAACAAACCCGGTGGTACCGGAAAGAAGCCTGGAAAGAGTAAAAGTCCGAGTGATAAAATTTCTCAGGGGCAAACAAAACTTGGTGATGATATGAAAAAGCTGCAACAAAAAATGCAGAACGGCGAAGGGAAGTTGAGCAAAGAGTTTGCAGAGCTTGCTGCTAAACAAGCACAGCTCAGAAAAATGCTCCAGGAACTCGAACAAGAGAAGAAAGAGCGTGGAGAGGGAGGAGGCCAACTGAAGGACATCCAGAACGAAATGAACAAAACAGAAAAGGAGTTGGTCAACAAGCAGCTTACAAATGAAACGCTCAAAAGGCAACAAGAAATAACCACTAGACTTCTGGAGGCTGAAAGAGCAGAAAGAGAACGAGAATACAAAGAGGAGAGAAAATCAGAAACTGGTACGAATATTGATCGAAAATTTCCGCCACAGCTCGAAGAATATATCAAACAGCGTCAAGCAGAAACAGAATGGTTCAAGCAAGTATCTCCGGATCTGAAACCCTTCTACAAGAAGTTGGTCGAAGATTATTATCAAAGTCTGAAATCCCGTTAATGATTAGAATTGCATCATTGCCGGCTAACATTTGTCTGATCGAAGGATATTTGGATCGGATTTTTGACGAGTATCATCTGGACAAACGCATATACCCGAATGTACTCGTGACACTGACCGAAGCTGTCAATAATGCCATCATACACGGTAATAAATCTGATGAAAACAAATTTGTGAATCTCAAGACCGTTTATGGTCCTCAATTCATCACGTTCCGCGTATCTGACGAAGGTAGCGGATTCGATCCCCAGGCTATTCCGGATCCTACGCTCCCTGAGAATCTCGACAGATGCGGTGGTCGAGGTGTATTCTTGATGCAAAAATTGTCAGATCAACTTGTTTTTTCTAATGATGGAAGAACTGTGGAGATCTGTTTTACGATCAATAGTTAATTTCTATCAGTTTTTCTTTATAAAGAGTTACTTGTATTATTTCTTTTGCGTTATGTCAAATCTGCCATTGCGAAAGTCTTCCACCGCTTGAATAATTTCCTCGTTTGTGTTCATCACAAATGGACCGTACGCAGCAATAGGTTCATCCAAAGGCAGTGCCGATAAAATTAAAACAGTCGCATCTTTTGAACTGCTGATGTCGAATTCATCACCGTCATATGACATAAGAACCAATTGATTGTTTTTTACGGATTGGTCGTCATTTATTTTTATTTCTCCTTCAAGTACCAACAATGCAGTCCTGTAGTGTTTTGGAAATTCCAGACGTATGGATTTGTTTGAATACAAACTCAATTGCAAAATATGGATCGGAGTAAAAGTCCTGGCAATACCGTCGATACCTTTGTATTGGCCTGCAATCACTTTTAAGTTTCCTCCTTCCTCAGGTAAGGAAATCATAGGAATATTCTTACCGGAAATGCTTTGGTATTGAGGTGCAGTCATTTTTGAACTTGAGGGCAGATTGATCCAAAGCTGGACCATTTGAAAATCTCCACCTTTTTCACTCCATTCTTTTTCATGAAATTCCTGGTGTAAGATTCCGGATCCAGCTGTCATCCATTGAATGTCGCCTTCTGCTATTATCCCACCTCCACCTGAATTGTCTTGGTGTTCTACTTTTCCTTTATAGGCAAATGTCACTGTTTCAAATCCTCTATGTGGATGTATTCCTACCCCGCGAGGAGTTTTAGAAGGTTCGAAATAGTGAGGAGCATTGTAATCTAATAGGATAAATGGATTCATTTCTTCCATGCTCAGACCAGCTTGTGATGGTATGAAATTGTGTACTAAAAATCCGTCTCCTACAAAATGAGCTGTTGGTGCACTGTATATCTTTTTAACATTTTTAGTATTCATAATGATGATTCAACAATGTACTTTGGAAAAAGATGATTCGGTACAATAAAAAAGGCGTCCATCTGAACGCCTTTTTATATTAAAAATGTGATAGGTAAAATCTGAATCGATCATTGTTTCACAAATCTTAGACTGATTTGTTCTACATCTGATTGGATCATTGCTGTATAAACTCCCGGTGCGAGGGAACTGAATTCATCCACATTTTCGTAGACAAGACCTTCTGTGATCTTCAGCTTGCGGTTCAATAATATTGTTCCTGTTGTGCTAGCTATCTTGAGATCTGCTTGGGTTCCTTTCAATTTTCCTTTGATGACAGCTGTAAGATTGACAGGATTTGGTTGAAGAAGCAACTCTGATTTTGGTTCATTGTCTACATCATTGTTCGCAGTAGTCGTGCCAATGGTGAGAACCGGTGCAGCGAGTTCCAGATTTTCGTCAATGACCAAAAGCGGAATCGGATATTGTCTTATGTCAAAGGCCTCACTAACTCTGCAGGATTTCAAACATTGTATGGTGAGTTTGATGAACGATCCTTGAACATTAAAAATAGATGCTGAAGGAGACATTACAAAACTTCTCCAATCACTGGAATTGATTATATAATCTACTTGCGGAACCAGATCAATATTCGGTAAATTTCCTTGAATATTTTTGAGGGATATTTTTGTAGAATCAAACAACTGTCCAATTTGAAAAGCATACAAGTTGTAAGATTTGTTTGTCTGTAGCCACAAGTCGTAGGTTTTTCCGGCCTCAAGATTTTGTTCTTCTATAAAAAATTGGAATTCCAATCCCTCTCTAGCATTGATTTTTTCATCTTTAAAGAGATAACCTGTACTATTTACATCACCTTTCAATACGGCCACAAAGTCAACATCTTTGCGTGGTAAGCCTGTAAGTAGAGTTGAACTCAACAATTGAGGATTTTTTGGATCAGCTGTGTAACATTGTACGGAATTACAACTAAATTGATTTATAAGACCAAGTATTATTCTGCGAATATCAAATAAGTCATATACATTGATCTCATCATCGCAATTCACATCTGCGGCGATTTTTTGGAAAGCATTTAATTTGCTATTTCCAAATAAATACTTCATTATATAAGCAATGTCTGCCGCACTTATTCCATTCAGCCGCCAGTTCATATTGTATTTTGGATGAAGATAGCCAGAGGTGATATGATAGTTTGTGTCAATACAAGTTTGATAATTATTTCCTGAATCTATAGGGCTACAGTTTGCTAATTGAATTAAAGGATTCTGATTTCCGGGATCAAAAGTAAAATCAAACTGATTTACCAAATGCCTTGGATTGAGATAGTAATCAAGTACATTGCCTCCAATGAAAGCGGTTTTCCCTGATTGTGTTGGTTTACCAATAACGTGCAGTGTAGTTGTACACATGCTTACATTACCTGATTCGTCAGTGACAAATACATTGAGGTGAATATCTTGTTCTCCTAAGGGTGTGTTGATAGTCTTTGTTGATTCTGTACCTAATCGATCAAAGCTAAACGAAACTGAACTACATACGTCATAGCTTCCATTGTCAAAATCATCAGCCCAAACAGTTGCTTGCGATAAATTTTGAAGATCAATTGTCAAAATTTGTACACAATTTGCGATGGGAACATCGTTGTCAAGAGAGCAAGACACTTCAATGGTCTGAGTTTTGTTGTAAATGGTTTGGGTACACAAATCTTCGATGGTCCACTTTCTATAATAGCTTGTAAAGTCAGCGCAATTTGAATTGTTTACTACTGCAGAGTCAGTAAAACTATAGTTCAAATTACTGCTGACAGCTACAGGAAAGCCCGAAGATTCAGGATCAGGTGCTCCATTGGATAGTTTTTTCCAGCTATTGGAGCAATCGAATTTTGCGACTGGTTGCAGTAGCGGAAAGTTAGGATCTATTTGTCGAATAACTTTGATGATTTGTGTACAAGTGGTAAACTGTCCATTGGGCAATTGAGCTATCCAGTTTCTGCGTAATATTGCTGTGAATGGATTAGAACAATCCAGGTTTTCAACACTGTCTTTGTATGTCATTAATATTGAACCACATTGACTGGAATCTAAAATTGCTAGAATGTTTTTGCCTTGAATGTTTACTTTAAATCTTGGATCAATGGGTACACCAATAGCACTTGGCGAACTGCTGGAAGTAATTGGAATTATTTTTTCTGTACAATTAAATTTAAAATTTTCAATAAGATCGCAATCGTATTTAGAAAGCTTTGCAATTCCCCAGCAAGAATTTAGTGTCTTGCTATCTATAATTCTAAATTGGAATCGGCTTGGTAATTGATCATTGATGATAGTTAGTTCAGTCCAATAAGTGGTATTAGGGTCGCTTTTCAAGTATTCAATTTTATATTTTCTATCGGGACAATAGCTACCTGCCAAAAATAAGCCAGGTTCTGCATTAATATTTTTTCCGGGAGGCACCGCAATATTGACTTCATCTAAACATACCATTGAAACAGGACAATTAATAATGGATACTTGGCTTGTGACTGCTGTAGTGTTGCCACTAAGATCACTTATATAACAAATGATAGTCATCGGGAAATTTGAATTCCTTGAGATGATCAGAATACTGTCTGAGCTGCGAGGATGAAAAGAAAAGTTGATTTGGTCCAATGGAGTGCAATTGTCAAAGACAAAACTTACGAGTTCTTTTGCATGGAGCCTATAGTTTTGGAGGGTGTCTAGTGGAATATCATATTTTCCTATTGGTGAAACAGAAGGTGGTTCAATGTCCGGATTACACTGAGCATTTGCTGAGAAAAATCCAGATAACGATGTCCACAACAGGAATATGAGTAATAATTTTTGTGGCATGTGTCTTGAAATAATAGTCATAATTGATTACTTTTATGTGTGAATTAAATAGATTAAGCAATTGATCTGGAGGTCGGCATGCCCGCCGGCCTTTTTTATTTTCGTTTAAAACTTCATTCTTATTCCGGAAACCAGTCCCCAGGAACTGTAAGTTTCCTGAACTGAATTCTCCGTAGTTTTGGAGAGACTCATTTCCATTTGTCTTTGGAGCCCTACGTTTAGATCCCATCTGCGACGTATATGATAGATTACCTCTACACCCATAGAAACGTTGCATGTCCATGGAGATTTTTTTGTAAAATCTGCATAATCCTGAAGTTGAATATCATGTGCCCCAGTCTTAATGATTCTCCCTGATCCTTGTGTATATACAGGGATAAGAACTCCAATATTTGCTGAGAAATCCAAACTATTGTAGAGTGAACGCGCATAACGCAATTGAATCGGAATCGAGATTCCGGTGCGGTAATTATTGAGTCTTCTATTGATTTGCGAATATTGCTTCACTTGGATTGTTCCTGTATCTCTATTCGTCTGTCCAAGCGAATTTGTTTTTTCTGAAATAATCTGGCCAGACATCCAAACCTCGGATGTGTCCTTGAAATTCTGGGAAAACGAAATTAAATCCCACCTGTAATCCATTCCCGTACTTACTCTCCAATGAGGCATAAATGAGTATTCTGCCAAAGCTTTCCACGAATGTCTCCACAATGCTGTTTCTGTTTCTGACCGGCCTGTTTTTTGACTTCCATATCCTTTGAAATGTTGTGTCAAAAATCCGTTATACACTTCTACTGCAAGCAAAAACTTAGATGCTTTTTTGATCGGATCCAGTTTATGTTCAGCCATTTTCACCAAAGGAAGGTCGTCCGGATAATGATTGATTGCAATGGTTTGCATGAGACTATTAATTGTTTCCATGCTGCCGGTGTGAAGTGGGATGACTTCCTCTTTTTTTGTTATCAGTAAGGATGGTAACATGTCATTATTCGAAAGAGGAGAGTTTTGGATGAGCACAACAGTACTATTATTTATTGGATTTGTTGTGGTTTGGGATGAAAGGTCTTGATTCTTGTTTGAGGTATAATTAAATTGAAATTTTACATCCGAAATTTTATTTTTTTGTTTGCTTGTTTGCACTGTTGCAGATTTTGGATTTGGGGTATTATATGGCACTAATAAATTTTCTTCATTTTCAGAAGTGAGTTCAGAATTTTGGCTTGCATTGTCATTTGGATTAACTGCTGGCGATGCAATTGAGTTATCTGAGAGCGCAGATATTTTATGTTTTGCAGTATCAATCGATCCATACTGATTTTCAGATGTTGGTATTGATATGTAAATGCCATAGCCCAATAAAACGAAAGTAGTTGCAATACCCAGCCACCAAAAAGGAAAGAGAAATCGTCTCGATTTCTTTTTTTCTTCCAGATGAGGCAATAACAAATCCCATTCTTCATCCAAGTTTATCGTTTCTTTGTGAGAAGAGAAGATGTTTCTTAACCAAGTTTCAAATGATTGTTTTTTCATATTGATGCGAAATATGGTTTTCAATAATTTTTTTTAGAGAGAGTTTCGCTCTCATGTATTGAGATCTGGAACTAGATTCTTTGATTTGAAGGACGTCTGCGATCTCTTTGTGACTCATTTCTTCAAATACGTACATGTTGAGTATGGTTCTGTAACCTTCAGGCAATTGTTTTATCAAATCCAACAGAGATTGTGAATCAAGGTCGTAATTTTGAAATTCTTCTTCTTCATTCAAATCTACTGATGAATCTAGTTCAGTAAACTTAATTTTATTCTTTTTTAAATAATCGAATACAACATTTTTTGTGATAGTATAAACCCATGCATCCAGATTACCTAAAGTTAGATTGAATTGATCTATGTTTTTGAATATGCGTATATAACTCTCTTGAAATAAATCTCTAGCCTGCTCCCGGTCAAAACAGTATCTCTTGCATGTACTCATGACTTTTGGAGATGTCAATTCAAATAGTTTCTTCTGTGCAAGCCTGTCATTGGCTTTGCAGTCAGAAATTAATTGTTGGAGATCATCCTGGGATTGTTGGACCATTCGGGAACTGAATTCAGTTGATTACTGCTTTGAAATAAATCAAGGATGATATGCTGTTTTGCTGAGTTGTTCTATTCTGTACTGCCAGATTAGGAAGAGAACATTCTAATATTTTAAAATTTCCATCCTGAATAAATTGCATTTCAGGTGGACTGATTACCTCTTTGAAAATGTACTTGTCATATAGAAAAGTACCTTGAGTGATTTTCCACAATTGGCCACCCTGCGGATGCGCTGACCTTTCCAGGAATATTCTCTCTGCAAATTGATTTGATTCACTACCAAATTCGAATATAAATACTGCATTCGTCTGATTGGGCTGTGAAATTATTTTAACCCTGCAGTTCATGAATATTGTGTCCACAGTTTCAATTACAAATCTGGCTAGACCCATTGATTTATTTTCACAAATCCGAAGGTCTAAGGTTCGCTTGGTATTTGTACTGATTTCAAGAGGTGAACTTCTTTCACTTGTTTCTGGATGAATTACAGACACTATTAATTTTTCATTGGCACAGGGAAAAATATTGAAGTGGAAATTTCCATCTCCATGTATTGGGAAATCGACAATACTATTTTGGTCGAATTCCACTCTCAAGTATCCATTTGTAATCGTAAGCCCATTGCAGTCGAGGGCAAATCCATTTAATGCATATGCCTCAATCGAATTTGAATCGCACACAATGTCGAAATTCTGATGAGTTTTTTGGGTCTGAAAAGATGCCGAATAGATGTGGTCCTTGCAGGTGCTTTCCACGCTAAGCTGATACTGATTATCGGACGGTAGTACCCATCTGAAGCGTCCTGAAGCACTAGTTAGCGTATTTTGTGATCTGGAATGTTGATCTTGTGTCTCCAGTTCTGAAAATGCCAAGCCCCATCCCTTTTTAGTTTTTGCAGTTCCTTCCACAATGCTGAACTCTGATTTCTTTCCAATTGAAATGAAATCTGTTTTTTTCAAATTTAAATATGTGCGACCTTCTGAGTTTTTGTGTATCTCTGTAGGTGACCATTTGCGCAAGTCAAGCTCGTAAACTATAGCAGCATGTTGATCATCCTGAACCATAGAGCTTGGTAGGAAAAATTCTATTTCTTTGCTCAGAAAAAGTCTTTCATTTGTTTTTACAGACCTGAATTCCATAGCAAAGCCACCGGTCTCTGACAATAGATTTGCTGAACCCTTGTCTGTAAAAACTAAATTTTGGTTTGCATCAATGCCTTTTTGAAGTGAATATTTGGCAGAGACTTTATAGATACCTGAGAAACTTGAACCATTGGCAGTGACCAAAGCCTGTGCAGGAATATTGACATCGTAAACACCGGCATAATCAAATGTCGCAGGAGAATCACTAGAAAAAGAACTGGAAAATATTTTATCTACCAAACCGATTTGCTGGTAACTGTAATCCCCTGCAAAAGCATGGACACTAACTTGTTCCATGAAGAAACCATCTTTCGAAACGATCAAATGATCTTGTGGATCCGAGACCCACACATTTGAGAACTGAAAATGACCATATTCATCTGTTTCTGTACTTTCCTTGCCTACACTCACTTTAGCCCCGATAACAGCCTTGCCATAAGCATCGAAGACTGAACCTGTGAGATTGGATTGGATATACTTGGGCGGAAAAGGTATGTCTACTTTAGTATCCACCTCGTCCGTTTGTCTGCAGCCCGCCAATAAAATGGTCAGGAGACAGATACCAAGGAATATGAATTTCTGATGAAAGAGGCTTTTCATATAGGTAAATACTCAGTAGGCTACCAAAACGTTGCACGCGGTTGCAAATTTATCTATTCCCTATGAAACATAATCCTTTGTGTCTGAAATTAAGGATAAAGCATTGAGTTGAGTTGTTTTGTTCCTTCCCTGGTGGGTGTAAGGTGAAAAATGAGCCGGTGGAAGACATTTTTTTTAATTAAAAATTTTATAGGACAAAATAGGGATATTTCGATCCAAAATTCTGAAATATATAAAAACGATCATGCTTTGTTTCCAAGCAGAGAGGAAAGGCAAATGATCTTTTTGAGCGCAAAAGGCGCTTACAGGTAATCCGCGAAAGGTTTGTCAAATTGATGTATGAATTTAAGAATTTGAGAAGTAGCTTTGCAACAACTCAAAAATTTACTACTCATGGGTTGGTTATCCAGGTTTTTAACTTCCTCGATTGGCCAAAAGCTGATTATGAGTTTGTCGGGCATATTTTTAATGGTATTTCTCATTATTCACTTGCTCGGAAATTTACAGCTTTTGAAGTCAGACGGAGGTGAAGCATTTAACACTTACGCTTACCTTATGACGCATTTTGTTCCGATCAAAATCGTCTCCTATGTCCTTTATTTGTCTATTTTAGTACATGCAATTCAAGGTACTCTGCTCTTTATAAAAAATCGTGGAGCCAAGGGGAGCAAGTACGCTGTCAACTCTAATATCGGCTTGCATTGGGCATCCCGTTATATGATGCATTTTGGGGCAATCATTTTTATATTTTTGATGATTCACCTGTACCAGTTTTGGTTGCAAATGAAAATGGGAGTATTGGAGCAAGTGGAATATACCTCGCTTGACCATAAAGTGTACAATTTGTACAAACCTTGTATAGAAGTGTTTTCCAACCCTCTGTTTGTCGCTTTTTATGTCGTTTCGATGCTGGTACTCGCCTTTCACCTGGCACATGGATTTTGGAGCGCTTTTCAGACTTTGGGTATCAGTCACAAAAAGTATCAGCCTTTGATTAAGTTTGTGGCATTGGTTTATTCTATACTCATTCCTCTGGGTTTTGCTGCAATTCCAATCATTGTATATTTCAGCAATCAATAATTCATTGTAAAAACCAAGACCGGAGAAAGTCCGGGAATATAAAAATTGCGGTTTTATGTCATTAAATTCAAAAATTCCTCAAGGAGAACTCGCTTCCAAATGGACGAAGTACAAATCCAGCATACCTCTGGTTTCTCCTGCAAATAAAAGAAAACTGGATGTAATCGTCGTAGGTACTGGACTCGCAGGAGGTGCAGCAGCTGCCAGTCTGGGAGAGCTCGGTTACAACGTGCATTGCTTCACCTTTCATGATAGCCCTCGGAGAGCACACAGTATTGCAGCTCAGGGAGGAATCAATGCAGCAAAAAACTATCAAAACGACGGAGACAGTGTGTACCGCCTTTTCTATGATACCATCAAAGGCGGTGATTACCGAGCTAGGGAGGCTAACGTATATCGTCTTTCTGAAGTCAGTGCGGCAATTATTGACCAAGCCGTTGCACAAGGTGTTCCTTTTGCCAGGGAATACGGTGGATTGTTGGAAAACAGGTCTTTTGGTGGTGTTCAGGTATCGCGAACATTCTACGCAAGGGGGCAGACCGGTCAACAATTGTTGATAGGCGCCTATCAGTCCTTGTCACGTCAGATTGCTTTGGGAAATGTAAAAATGTACAACAGGCACGAGATGTTGGATTTGGTCATCATCGATGGCAAGGCCAGAGGCATCATTGCCCGCAATCTGCTTACGGGCAAGCTGGAAAGATTTGGTGCTCACGCCGTGGTACTTGGTACGGGTGGATATGGCAATGTATTTTATCTCAGCACAAATGCCATGGGTTCCAATGCTACAGCTGCCTGGAAATCCGTGAAAAGAGGAGCTCTAATGGCCAACCCTTGCTTTACCCAGATACATCCGACATGTATTCCGGTTTCCGGTGACTACCAGTCCAAATTAACGCTCATGTCCGAGTCCCTCAGAAATGATGGCAGGATATGGGTACCAAAGAAAATAGAGGATGCCAAAGCCATCCAGCAAGGTCAAAAACTAGGATCGCAGATTCCCGAAGAAGATAGAGATTATTTTCTGGAGAGGAGATATCCTGCTTATGGTAATCTTGTACCACGGGATGTCGCCTCCAGAGCCGCGAAAACCGAGTGTGACAAGGGCCATGGAGTATCGCCTACCGGTCTGGCGGTGTTTCTTGATTTTTCTTCTGCGATAGAGAGGTATGGACGGTCAAAGGCCAATACCTTGGGAATCCATGATGTCACAGCGGACAAGATCAGGGAACTAGGGGAGCAAGAGGTATCAGAAAAGTATGGTAACCTCTTTGAGATGTACGAAAAAATTACAGGTGAAAATCCGTATAAGACACCTATGAAAATCTATCCGGCGGTTCATTATACCATGGGTGGATTATGGGTTGATTATAATCTGGAGACGAATATACCGGGCTTGTTTGCAACCGGAGAATGCAATTTTTCGGATCATGGTGCCAACCGATTGGGAGCATCGGCTTTGATGCAAGGGCTTGCAGATGGTTATTTTGTTTTACCATATACGATAGGTGTATTTCTGTCTCAGGAGATCAAAACGCCGCACATCGACACCAATCGTCCTGAGTTTATTGATGCAGAAAAGTCTGTCAGACAAAGTCTGCAAAAATTACTTGATATTAAAGGTAATCAGTCTGTTGAATCACTCCACAAGAAGCTGGGCAAGATCATGTGGGATTACTGCGGAATGGCGCGTAACAAAGAAGGATTGGGTAAGGCAAGAGAAATGATTCGTGAGTTGCGAAAAGAATTCTGGAATGACGTGTTTGTTCCCGGAAGTATGGAGGAGTACAACCCTGAGTTGGAAAAAGCCATGAGGGTAGCAGATTTTATGGAGCTCGGTGAACTAATGGTAGTGGATGCTTTGCAGCGCAATGAATCCTGTGGAGGACATTTTAGGGAAGAATATCAGGAAGCAGATGGTGAGACCAAGCGTGATGACGAAAATTACAAGTATGTCGCTGCCTGGGAATGGACAAATGTCGACCAGGAGCCACAACTCACCAAGGAACCATTGGATTATGAAGTAATCAAAATCGTGGCCAGGTCTTATAAATAGGAATATATTTTAATAGTAAAGAAATTTAAATGAGTTTTATAAAAAACTGAACATGTCAAATCTGAATCTCACTCTCAAAGTTTGGAGACAAAAAAATAAAGACACCGAAGGTAAATTGGAGACATACAAAGTGCAGGCAAATGAGCACATGTCTTTTCTTGAAATGATGGATGTGTTAAATCAAAACCTTATCGAACAAAAGCTAGAACCGGTGGCCTTTGATCACGATTGCAGGGAAGGTATTTGTGGCGCTTGTAGTATGGTCATCAACGGCAGACCTCATGGACCTCAGGGAGGGACCACTACCTGTCAGTTGCATATGAGATTCTTTAAGGACGGCGAAACCATCACAGTTGAGCCCTACCATGCCAAGGCTTTTCCAGTGATCAGAGACCTGACTGTGGATCGCAGTTCTTTTGACAGAATTATCCAATCCGGAGGATATATTTCGGTCAATACTGGCCAGGCACAGGATGGAAATGCTATCCCAATAGACAAGGATACTGCGAGTAAGGCTTTCGATGCAGCGGCATGTATTGGGTGTGGTGCTTGTGTTGCCGCCTGTCCCAATGGATCTGCGATGTTATTTACAGCCGCCAAAGTGTCCCATCTAGGATTGCTGCCTCAGGGTAAAGTGGAACATTCCAGGAGAGTGCTGGCTATGGTTCACCAGATGGATGAGGAAGGATTCGGCAGATGTAGCAATGTTGGCGCCTGCGAGGCAGAGTGTCCTAAAGGGATTAGCCTTGAAAACATTGCCAGGATGAACAGAGCATATATAGGAGCCAATTTGGCTAGTGATTTTTAATCCCGGATTTTTTTTCGAGGTACCAGTGGATTAGTTGATGTCCATTGCAGCTGTTAATTATAGTGCTAGAAAATTTATTCTTTCAGCTTGACGAATTTCAGTCTTTCGTGTATGGTGGAAATTGTGGATTTTACCGGATCCAGGTATGGAATATCCCCATAAATCTTTCACAAAATCAAATCTGAATTTTTGGTCTGCATGAGATTCTCCAATTTTTTGATACGCATTGACAATCCATAAAATAATATCTTTCCTTGTTTTCAATAATTCCTCGAATTAACACATATGGATATCTGTAAGCAGCCGAATTAACTTCGGATCTCATAAATCCTCCTTACAATCATTTTCAGGTAAATCCGTGCTATCGGTTTTCCTTGGATATGAACAAGCGGATAGAAGGCCAAAAATATATCAGACGAAAAAAGCAGTAAGCTCTGTATTATTGATTGCACGCAGAATATTTTTCCAAAACGGTCAATCATCTTCATCAATTACTCCTAATGTCAATTCGGCATACTACCTGTTATTTCAGGGAGTTTTGAATCGCTTTTCTTGGGATCTATTTTAGACCAAATTGCAAGGTCAGAAGTGACTGGAAGTGTATTTTTCTTGAGTAGTGGACCTGCCTGGAAAAAACCTTTGGACCGGAATTTCATCAATTCAAATGGCACAGGGTTCTCAAGTCAAGACTAAAGCTATTTCTGATACAGATGTTGCCGTTTCACCATGGAAAAGTATTAGATCGGGAATATAATTCTGTGTCAATTGCAGGAATTCGTTTTTGATTATTGAAAAGAAAGAGTATCCATGAAGTATCCATGATGATTGAAATGGGCAGACAAAATCGGGATTTTTATCTTTTTATCCTTCGTCTGTTCTCATCAAATTTAAAAATTGCCAAAATTTATAGGTCAGAGGTCGGGTAAGTCTGAGGAGTGTCATGATATTATTTCACAACACGTCCTGATTGGAATTCGATCACTTTTTGAATGTTGTGGCGATCTAGCCTTTATGGTTTGAAAAATCGAAAGATTTTAAATTGGTTTGCAGACCGGATTTGCAGATAGTAATAACCAGGTAATAGTTCAAAAAGATCAAGAGTAGATTGACCATTCAACTGCCTTGAAAAATATTCTCTTCCTTGTAAATCATGACAGGACACAACATATCTTGATTCCGAATTCTCCGGTACTATTGTGACCTGACTCGCATTAGTGTTATATTGAACCTCAAGATTTTGTAATCCTGTAGTTTGATTGATTGCCGTTGTTGTTTTGGTCTGACTAAAAAATCTCCAGATTTCTTTGCTGGCGGAAATATCCTGATTGGTCACTCCAATGTTGATGATTGCACCAGGCCAGGTATGTCCTCCGCCGATAATTTTGAAATGCTCCACCGAAGCAGAGCTACCATAAGCTGGATATATGTAATGTTCGGCTGTGCTGTTATCGTTGACATTCGTGTCCAAGACTTTAATCACCTGAGGAGTGGTTGGAGTTTTGTTGAGTTGTATCCAAAACTTCAGGACTTCATTTATGCTTTCTACTCCTGAAGAACCATCATATGGCACCACTTCATCCGCAGTACCATGGATCTCCAGGACAGGGATCGGAGTACTACGCCCACAGTTTTGCAACATCGGCGTCGTCATGCTGCCGGTCACTGAGGCTATAGCAGCAAATCGGTCGCTGTTACAGGCCATAAAGTAGCTCATAAAACCACCATTGGACATTCCGGTACAAAAGACCCTCGAGAGATCGATGGGATACTGAAAGCTCAATGTATCCAGAAGTGCCTCCAGGAAGCCCAAATCATCAACGCCTGAAGGTTCAACCCCGACATTCCAGTAATTCTGTCCCAGTGAAGGATGCTTGGTGCCATCCGGATGAACGATGAAAAAACCTGCCGTATCGGCTATTTTTCTGAAATCTCCGTAAAATTCTTGTTGGATTCCATTTGAACCAAGACCATGAAGATTGAATACCAGAGGAAGTTTCTGGCCGGCATTGAGATTCTGTGGGATATAAAAACGATAAGTTCTTTGCAAACCATCATGTGTGATTTTTCCCGTGACAGTGCTTTGCGCTGACAGCGTAAGACCAGTGGTCAGTACCAAGAAAAGAGATAGCATCCAATTTTTCATAATATCTAAATACAGCCTAAATATAAGCTAAATGTCTGACAATGGAAATTCGTCCTTAAACCGCGGTTTGGAAGAAATCTATAGCCACATGAGCAGGAAACTGTGTTTTCTTTTCTGTCTAAAATGTCATTTTGACTTATCTTTGGGGCCTTTCAAAAAGAGTTCGTTTGAATCCTACAAATACATCTAATCCGGAGTATTATCACAAGGTAGTGGACTGTCAGTATGCCTGTCCCGCCCATACTCCTGTGCCGGAATACATCCGACTGATTGCCGAGGAGAAATTCACGGAAGCATATATGATCAATTGGGTTTCCAATGTTTTTCCAGGTGTGCTTGGGAGAACCTGCGACAGACCTTGCGAGCCAGCCTGTAGGCGGGGTAGAGTTGAGGAGGAACCTGTAGCCATTTGCCGCCTCAAGCGTGTTGCTGCAGATTACAAATCCGATATAAGTCATCTGTTACCGGAAATCCCCAGCCAAAAGAATGGGAAAAAAATTGCCCTGATCGGAGGTGGTCCTGCGGCTTTAACTGTAGCGAGAGATCTAGCTCCCTTGGGTTATGAGATCCATCTTTTCGACGAGCAGCCGGCAGGTGGGGGCATGATGCGCAGCCAGATACCTTCATTCAGATTGCCCGCTCAGGTACTCGATGAAGAAGTGTCTTATATACTCAACATGGGAATTCATACTCAATTCAAACGCTATATTAAAAGTCTGAAAGAAGAAATCCTCGCGGCAGGTTATGATGCCATTTTCGTGGGAACTGGGGCTCCAAAGGGCAAAGATCTGCTTGACTTACCAGGCCGAAAAGAAGCGGATGCTCATGTACATATAGGGATCAATTGGTTGGCAAATGTGGCTTTTGGTCACAATGACAAGATTGGTAAAAAAGTCCTCGTCATCGGAGGAGGAAATACAGCTATGGATTGCTGCAGAACTTCTAGGCGTGTCGGAGGTGAAGATGTCAGAGTAGTCGTGCGAAGCCCTTTCAAAGAGATGAAGGCATCGCCTTGGGAGATCGAGGACGCACAAAGAGAAGATATTCCATTCTACAATATGCACTCACCCAAATCTTTTGTCATCGACAATGGCAAAATGAAGGGTATGACTTTTGAAATTGTTGAAGCCAAATACGACAACGGAAAACGCACACTGGTACCTACAGGCCAGGAAGTCACAATGGAGGCAGACGAAGTACTCATGGCTATCGGTCAGGAGAACAGCTTTCCATGGATAGAACGCGATCTGGGCATTGAATTCGACAAGTGGGATATGCCAAAAATTGATCCCGTAACGTACCAGTCCACATTACCAAAAGTTTTTTTTGGGGGTGATGCGGCTTTTGGACCGAAAAATGTCATTACAGCAGTAGCTCAAGGTCATGATGCAGCTATATCCATAGATTTGTACTGCCAAGGCAAAGATCTGGTAGCCGACAGACCATCTCCAATGACCAATCTCGTCAGACAGAAAATGGGAATCCATGAATGGTCTTATGACAACCAGACCATCAATGATTTGAGATATGCCGTGCCTCATGAAGAAAAAGAGAAAACACTGAAAAATCGTCTGGTTGAAGTAGAGCTTGGGTTTGACAAAGCAATGGCTTATAAAGAAGCACGTCGATGCCTGAATTGCGATGTACAGACGGTATTCACCACTTCAAAATGTATTGAATGTGACGCCTGTGCGGATGTTTGTCCGACCAGTTGTATTACTTTTACCGACAATGGTACCGAAGAGGACCTGAGAAGCAGGTTGAATGCCCCTGCTAATGACCTCAGTCAGGATTTGTTAGTATCCGACCCGCTCCCTACCAAGAGAGTGATGGTCAAAGATGAAGATGTCTGTCTGCATTGTGGATTATGTGCTGAGAGATGTCCTACAGCAGCATGGGATATGCAAAAGTTCTTTTATTCCGCAGCGAAAGCATGTCAAATATGAATGAAAAAAATTTGATCAATGACCTGGTCGTAAGGTTTGCCAATGTAAATGGTACAGGCTCGGCCAGTGCCAATAATCTCTTTGCGCGAGCAATATACACGATGGGTGTACCGGTGTCACCCAAGAATATTTTTCCTTCCAACATTCAGGGCTTGCCAACATGGTACGAAGTGCGTGTCAGTGAAAAAGGCTACCTGGGAAGAAAAGAAGGGATAGACATTATGGTGGCAGTCAATGCACAGAGCTTCGACGCAGATGTAGCTTCGGTCAAATCAGGAGGCTACCTAATCTACGATTCCACCAAAATGTTGGCAGAGGAAGACAAGCGTCCGGATATACATTATATTGGAATACCGATGATGAAGATCTGTCTGCAGCACTATAGTGATGCAAGGACGCACCTCCTCATGAAGAATGTCATCTATATCGGTGCTCTGGCAGCTTTGCTAGATATGGAGATTGATGTCTTTGAGGCATTGATCCAAGACCAGTTCAAGAAAAAAGAGAAATTGATTCCGGGCAATATCCAGGCGCTGCATTTAGGTGTCGATTTTGCAAAACAGCTGGATTGCTGCCCTTTGCCTTATCAGATTAAAAGGGCAGACCTGATTGGTGACAGGATCCTGATGGAAGGAAATAATGCATGTGGTCTGGGTGCTCTGTTTGCCGGTGCGACCTTTGGTTCATGGTATCCGATCACACCATCGACCTCTGTGATGAATGCTTTTGAAAAATGGTGTTATCGTTTTAGGGTTGATCCTGATTCAGGAGAGCGTAAGTTTGCCATTATCCAATCTGAGGACGAGCTGGCAGCTATCGGAATGGTACTAGGAGCTTCCTGGAACGGTGCTCGCGCTTTTACAGCGACGAGTGGACCGGGATTATCGCTGATGAGTGAATTTCTGGGATTGGCATATTTTGCTGAAATTCCGGCTGTACTTGTTGACGTACAACGCGGTGGGCCATCTACAGGTATGCCCACAAGAACACAGCAATCGGATCTCCTCTCGGCAGCCTATGCATCTCATGGCGATACGAAGCATCTCCTGTTGTTTCCTGCCACTCCAAAGGAGTGTTTTGATATGACGGCGGATGCGTTTGATTTTGCTGAGCGATACCAGACACCCGTTATCTTAATGACCGATCTTGATCTCGGAATGAACGATCACCTTACAGATCCTCCCGTATGGGACGACGCCAGAGTTTATGACAGGGGAAAAGTACTGTCTGCTCAGGATTTAGACCATATGGAAAAATTTGGTCGTTATCTTGATGTAGATGGTGATGGTGTGCCATATAGGACAATTCCGGGAGTGCATCCCAATAAGGGATCCTATTTTACAAGAGGAAGCTCCAAGGACGAATATGCCCGCTACACAGAAGACAATCACGCTTACCAAAGAAACGTAGATCGCCTTCAAAAAAAATGGGAGACGATTCGGGAAAATACCTACCATCCCGAAATTACCATCCATTCAGATTCATCAAAACTCGGAATGATTTATTTCGGCACCTCTTCATACGCTGCAAAAGAAGCCATAGACCTGTTGAGGTCAAAATCTTTAGTGATGAATGAAATGCGATTGAAAGCATTTCCTTTCGGTAGTGAAGTGAAGGATTTTATCGACCAATGCGACCTTGTATATGTTGTGGAACAAAACCGTGACGGACAATGCCGCAGCTTATTGATCAATGATCTCAATATCAATCCATCCAAACTGACCAGTGTACTTAATTATGATGGATTTCCGATTACGGCAAAATTGATCTCTGAACTGATTTTACAAAATATTGAAAAAACAGAATCTGTACTTTCTTAAACAGATTTCAGAATAAGCTGAAAATATGACATATCAAAAACCAAGTTTTCGCCATCCGGATTTAGGCAAAAATGAAATCGGCTTTTATAGAAAAGATTATGAAGGGGCAATATCTACCCTGTGTGCCGGATGCGGGCACGATAGCATCAGCTCGTCCCTGATCCAGGCATGTTATGAGCTGAACATCGAACCTCATCGCCTGGCGAAATTGTCGGGGATTGGATGTTCATCCAAGACACCTGCATATTTTCTCGGTAACTCTCATGGTTTTAATTCAGTACATGGTCGGATGCCTAGTGTTGCAACGGGTGCTGTGATGGCAAACAAAGATTTGCATTATCTTGGTGTCAGTGGAGATGGTGACACTGCTTCTATAGGTATGGGCCAATTTGTCCATGCAGTCCGTAGAAATCTCAACATGCTGTATATCGTGATGAACAATGGATGCTACGGATTGACCAAAGGCCAAGACAGTGCTACAGCTGATTTGGGATCAGTCAACAAGTCCGGTGTGGAAAATAGTTTTCAGGGCATTGATTTGATTTCCCTTGGTTTGGAGTTGGGTGCTGGATTTTTGGCGAGAAGTTTCAGCGGTGATAAAGCTCAGTTGATCCCCTTGATCAAAGCCGGCTTATCGCACAAGGGCTTTGCTCTGATAGACGTCATTTCCCCTTGTGTAACCTTTAACAATAATGTCGGATCTACTAAATCATATGATTATACCAGAGAACATGTTGAGGCTACGGGAGCAATAGATCTTGTACCATTCAAATCTGAAATTGTACATAAACAATCTGAAGGATCCACTCAAACTATTGAGATGCATGATGGCTCAGAGATTCTCTTGCATAAATTATCGGGAGACTGGGATCCAACGAACAAAGAATCAGTGCACAAAAAAATATTTCATAGCAGGGCAGAAAAAGAAATTCTCACCGGTCTCATTTATTTCAACCAGGAAAATAAAGACTTGCACGAAATCTGTAAGACCTCTTCAACTCCTCTGAATGCACTGACACAAGCAGAATTATGTCCGGGATCAACTGCATTAGATAAAATATGCGCTTCAATGCGATAGTTTAATTTTTATTTACAAATCAATTCATTATGTCAGATTATCGACATCTCGTCACCATGATGAAAGAGAAACTCAATCATCAACATATCATGGTGATCGGTGATGTCATGATCGATCGATACGTTACTGGCAGGGCGGAGCGCATCTCCCCTGAAGCACCTGTACCTGTATTGAATTGGAGAGGTGAAAAAATTGTACTTGGCGGTGCTGCAAATGTAGTAGGCAATCTACGTTCATTACAATGCAAAGTCAGTCTGATCAGTGTTTGTGGAAAAGATACAGAAGCGGATGAATTAGAAAATTTGCTGGCTCAGCTCGAATTGTCAAATCTCGCTTTGATTCGAGAAGAAAAAAGATTTACGACTGTCAAGACGAGATTCATTTCTGATTTTCAGCAAATGATCAGATTGGACAAAGAACATACTCATTGGATACAGTCTGATACAGAGCAAAATATTATTTCACACACAAAAAAAATATTATCCTCACAAACTATCGACGGAGTTATTTTGCAAGATTACAATAAGGGTTTGCTCTCAAAAAAGTTAATTGCCGAATTATTGAATTTATTTGCGCTTTATAAAGTCAAGGTTTATGTTGATCCTAAGGGTTTGAATTTTTTTGAATTCAGAGATATTTTTTTATTTAAACCCAATCTCAAAGAAATTTCTCAAGCTTTGCAAACTGTAGAGAGTACGGATGAAAATCATTTGTTCGAAATTTCAAAAGATCTAACCGGTAGAATTCAGTGTCAAAAATTAATGATCACCTGTGGTGCTCGTGGCATATGGATTTACCAGGAAGGGAGTGGCAAGTTGTATCCCACGTCTCCACGAATGGTCAAAGATGTCAGCGGCGCGGGCGACACCGTAATTTCATTGGCTGCAGCATCTTACGCGGTCGGCTGCAATGATGATGAGGTGGCGTTGATTTGCAATATTGGCGGAGGATTAGTGTGTGAACAACCCGGAGTGGTTGCTATCAACAGGGAAGAAATCTGGCATGAATTGTCTCACCATTCTCTTTGAACAGATTTTAAACAATAAACTTTAATTACATAGCAAACAGGATTATTCTCATTAAATACAAGCAATGAAAAAATTTTACAGCTCAATTTTATTTTCCATTTTATCAGTCTTGTCGATTCATGCACAACAGATCATTTGGGGTGGACCTCAGGACAAAAATTCCACATTTGATTCAGGTCTCAACGATTGGACAACAGTAGGGATTTCGTCGGGTGACACCTCCAAAACGGCAGCTGCAGTGTGGACCTGGACTATGGGTGGCGCAGTAAATTCCGGAGCCTTTTCTAAAGGAATTTCCGGAATAAAATCTCCAACTGCTACAAATGGTGCAGCCATTTTTAACTCTGATTTTTTAGACAACAACGGTGATAAGAATAATCTAGGCAAAGGCCTGAGTCCTGCACCCCATTCAGGAGCGCTGATCAGTCCTCGTATTGATTTGACAGGAAAAAGCAGTGTAGCATTAAGTTTTTATCAATTTTTCAGAAATTATCAAGGGCAATGTTTGGTAGAAATTTCTTCCGATAATGGTGCAAGTTGGTCTTCTCCTATTGATGTCAATCAAAGTATTGGATTTGAAGAGAGAACAGTACAAGACAGCAGGAGAATAATAGACATTACGTCTTTAGCTGCAAATCATTCAAGTGTCAGAATCAAATTTGTGTTTGATGGAGATTATTATTTTTGGGCTATAGATGATGTCACATTGGTGACTTTGCCGGATGCAGATATTAAGTTCAACAAAACGTATTATCCGGCATCAGCTTACAGAACGCCGGCTTCCTTGTTCTGTAAAGATTCTATGATTTTCAGAGCAGAGGTATCCAACGCAGGAGCAAAAGACATCAGCAACGCTTCTTTACAGGTAGAGATAAAAGATGCTTCAGGTAATAAGATATTTTCAGAACAAAACCCACTGTCTGTAATTACAAGCCCGGAAGACCAGAAAGATATTTTTCTGAATAAAGCATTCGTCCCGAATAGCTCTTTGCCGGTTGGAAAATATTATATTTTTTGGACCTTGATTCTTCCTTCAGATGCAAATACTCCTGACAATTTTGCAATAGATTCATTTGAAGTGAGCTCATCTGTTTATTCATTAGAACCCTCACCCAATAGAGGGATTAGAAGTTTTCAGACAGAGGAATGGCAAGGATGCCTATATAGAATTCCGGAATGTAACTCAGGGGACAGGAAGCCACTCGCAAAATCAATTGAGTTTGCTGCTACGGCAAACGATACAGGAAAATCTTTAAGTGGGCTGAATGTGAAGGCTTATTTGATGAGAGTGAAAGATGAAGTGCTTTTAGATTGGTCCAATTTTGATCTGACAAACGGCTTGAATTCTTCATCCGTGGACAAGGTAGCGGAAGGATCCTACACGTTTACGAATGAAGCTAATTATCAGTTCGTGAGTGTAGCTCTTGTGGACGCTCAACAAGTTGCTCCGGAAATGGATTTTGGTGCCAGATATTTTGCTGTCATCGAATATCCAATGGAGCCAACCAATGATCCTAAGAACTGGAAATTTCAGGCTGTGTCATCTGATTTGAATTATTTTCACAAACCATATAGCGTGGTTTTGATTGACAATGCAGGGAGCTGGTTTCCAGAAGGATGGCTCGAAGGATTTGTGCCTGCGATCAGACTTAATGTTCAGATAAGAACCAATAGCGATGATGCTAGATTAGGGGATCAGATGATGCAATTATTGGATAATCCAGTATCCCAAAGTCATTTGCGCATCAAACTAAATATGGATCGGGCAGAATCTGTACAGCTCTCTGTAGTGGACATTTTGGGAAATGTCGTCCATACGCAAAAACTGAATGTAATTGCAGGTGAAAATGTTCAGGATATCAATATCGGTAGTCAGTCCTCCGGTATTTTGTTTGTAAGATTATCCACCCCTCATGGGAGTTTGACAAAGAAACTAATGAGAGCTGAATAAACTAAGCTCTTCAGAAAAATAAAAACCGAATGTCTTCAATGACATTCGGTTTAAGCCATTGATTGATTAGAGATTCGTCGTCCGAATTAAATTGGCAAAAAATCAGCATGGACGTTCATCAGTTAATCATCATTAAAAATTGGATTCATTATATGATGAATTATTCCCAAAGACCTGCGTCTTTTATTTTAAAAAATAAATCATATACAGCTGCCAATCCCAATGTCCCTCCTTTCGCATAATCGACGATTTTATATTCGGTACCGTCCTTATATTTTACCTGGAATGTGATGATTTCATTCGCTTCGGCGCTGCCGTATTTCATTTCTTTTTTTGGAAATTTGAGGTATTTTACCAAATTGAAAAACTCAGGCAACAAATCAGGATCAGCCTTTGCCTTATAAACTTTTTGGTCATCCGAACTTTTGCTGATATTGTGGTGAATCATGTTGCCTGCGCTATCTATTTTAATCCTGTAATCAGGACAACCTCCAAACTGACAATAAGGATGTATCTGAATGAAATCGATATCTGCAGTTAAGGGTTTGGGGTTGAACTCAATCATAAAACCGGATTTATAGACAAGGGTATCTTTTCTAATAAACCCTAGTTTGTAGTAATCATTATAGTTTTTTGGGATTCGTTGAGGCATACCGTTTTTTACAGTTTCTTTGACTTCACTCGTAAATTGCTTATAAATGACCAGTGGCTTAGTTTTGTAATCTTCAGTGACGACGACGTGAAAATTTCCAACATCTGTAGGTGGGATAACATGTACCAATGTAAAACTTTCGTCATCATCCGCAGCAAGTACAATATAGCTGGTATAGATTTTTCTTTCCATTCCGGTGACAAAGAGATCTGTCAATCCGTCATCATTAAAATCACCCGTAAACCAATTGGAAAATTCAATAGAATCTAGATATACCTGATTTTCAGGTTCTTGAACTTTTGTTTCCAGTGTGAAATTGCGCAAATCTTTAAAATATTTTTTGAGAAAAATCAACACTTCTTTATCTATGGTAAGATCGTCAATCTGCTGCGCAAAAGTAGATGTAGAGGAAAGCAGAGAAAAGAATAAAATGCTTACAATTAATTTTTTCATTTTAATACATCAATTCATCAGTCGATAATACACATGCAGATCAGTCAGTTCTTTGAGCAAATCAGATGTAATGTGAACTTTGATTTTTTGGTTGTGAAATTCCAACATAAAGTCATTAGAGCTGTCATAGATTTCAAAGTGTACAAATTGGTTTCCGCGATGTTTTTTAAACACGTTGGAGAGGGCAGCACCAGATTTGTCAGTCAGATGTGTGACGGGAATGCTAACGGCAATTTTGTTATAATAATGTTCAAGTGCTGTGGACAGCAACTGAATGTGTGATATTCTAAAATCATAGGCATCACTGTCTTGTTTCCATCTTTGTTTTTCTACCGAACATTCGATGAGGAGAACTTTGCCCTTTTCCAGAAGGCTTTTGAATTTCAAATAGTTTTCGCTAAATATTCCGAATTTCAGGCTGCCGTGAAAATCATCCAAAGTAAAATTGCAATAACCGTCACCTTTAGCGGTTGTACGATGCACGACGTCTGAGACCATGCCACACAATTTTAATTTTTTCCCTTCAAAAATTTTAAGATCAGCATCATTGAGCTGTTCGAGAGAATAGGAGGAAAGGTGTTTGATTTCCAATAAATAATCATCCAAGGGATGACCACTGATGTAAATTCCTGCAATCTGGAGCTCGTTATCCAGTTTTTGCATCGTGGACCATTCCGCTACCTGAGGTGCAGTAGGAAATTCAAGATTTCTATTCTCCTCTTCACCAAAGAGTGATCCAAATGCGCTGTTGATCGTATTATGAAAATTGTGCCCCCATTTTAATATACACTCTATGTAAGTTGGATACTTGTCAATCGGTGCAAAATATTGGGCGCGATGCATCTCAGCAAAGCTGTCAAAGGCTCCACCCATCGCACAGGCTTCTGCAATTTTTTTGTTCATCACCTTTGAGTTCAACCGCATGACCATGTCCGGGAAGTTTTTGAATTTTCCCTTGGCATTTCTCTCCGCAATGATATCTTCTACAGGGCCTTCACCAATGCCCTTCAATGCTGACAAACCAAAGCGGATCGCACCATTTGGACTAATGGTGAAATCCATATCGCTTTCATTGATATCGGGCCCCAGCACTTCTACTTTCATCAACTTGGTTTCAAGTAAATATTTGCGTAGGTCGCCGATGTCATTCTTGTTGGCAGTGAGTACCGCTGCCATGAACTCCGCAGGATAATGGCATTTGAGATAACCCGTTTGAAAAGCGAGGATGGAGTAGGCTGCTGCATGGGATCTGTTGAAACCATATGCAGCAAATTTGGCCATGACATCAAATATTTCCTGAGCTTTCTCCTGAGAGATGGATTTTTTCATAGCTCGCTCGACAAAAATTGCCGACTGCTTGTCCATTTCATCCTTCTTTTTCTTACCCATCGCCCTCCTGAGGATATCCGCTTCACCCAGACTGTAGTCCGCCATAATTTGTGCTGCCTGCATGATCTGTTCCTGATACACCATGATCCCATAGGTAGGTTTGAGCAGTTCCGTGAGCCATTCATGCGGGAAGGAGACGGCTGTTTTGCCGTGTTTGCGCGATATGAATTCATCGATATAGGCCATAGGCCCTGGTCTGAACAATGCATTCATCGCGATGATGTCTTCTATATTGCTGGGTTTTAAGTTGCGAAGGTGACCGCGCATTCCATCACTTTCGAACTGAAAAAGGCCCACTGTAAGGCCTTGTTGAAATAGCTGGAGCGTTTTTTCGTCATCGAGGGGAATTTCATCGAGTTTGATTCGTTTTTCCTCTCCGTGGACTTTGACGATATTTTCCAAGGCATCATCAATGATGGAAAGTGTTCGCAGTCCAAGAAAGTCTATTTTGAGGAGTCCTGTATTTTCAATAACTGATCCTTCAACCTGAGTGACCCAGAGTTTGGAATCTTTTGAAGTTGCGACAGGAATGATCTTCATGATATCTTCAGGAGCGATGATCACACCGGCAGCATGCAGTCCTGTATTGCGTACAGATCCTTCAAGTTTCATCGCTGTCTTGAGCACATCTGACTCTGCAGTATTTTCCTTTACAATATTTCTCAGCAGCTGGATTTTTTGTTTTTCGTCAGGATTGAAGTCGTCAGAAATGGGGGTGTTGATATCAATGATTTCCTTGAGTTTGACATTGGGTCTAGTAGGGACAAGTTTTGCCAGATAATCTGCTTTGGAAAGTTCTACATTTTTTACTCTGGCCACATCGCGTATGGAGGATTTGGCGGCCATAGTACCAAAAGTCACGATCTGCGCGACCTGATTGGATCCGTATTTGTCGACGACGTAATCCAGTACTTTATCTCGGTTGCGGTCGTCAAAGTCAATGTCAATGTCGGGCATAGAGACGCGCTCAGGGTTGAGGAAGCGTTCGAACAGAAGATTGTAGCGCAGCGGATCGATATCAGTTATAGTAAGGCAGTATGCGACTGCAGAGCCTGCGGCGGATCCGCGGCCCGGGCCGACACCTACCTTGAGTACTCGCGCAGCATGGATAAAGTCCTGAACGACCAAAAAGTAACCGGCGAACTTCATTTTACTGATCACTCCCAACTCGTAATCCAGACGCTCTCTGACTTTTTCTGTGATTTCCCCATAGCGCGATTGAGCGCCTTCGTACACCAAAAATCTCAAATATTCATCCTGAGTACCGAATCCCGGTGGAAGTGGAAAGTTAGGAAGGACGATTTCTTTGATCAGGTTGGGATGAAAGACCTTTTCTGCAATCTCTACAGTTTGCTCAATCGCCTGAGGTACATCGGCAAACTTCGCTGCCATCTCCCTGGTGGACTTAAAAAAATACTCGCTGCTCGAAAAACGAAATCTGTCTTCATCACTGACATTGGACGCCGTGTTGATACAGAGCAGAATATCATGTGATTCAGCGTCATCCTGTTCCAGATAGTGAACGTCATTGGTAGCGATCACTTTGACCTGATACTTGGCAGCAAGCTGAAGTAGCTTTTGGTTGACTTCTTCCTGACTGATGCCCATGCCGTCAATATTTTCGTTGCCAGCTTGTCTTTGGATTTCGATATAAAAATCTTCACCGAGCAAGTCTATCCACCAGCGCAATAGCGATTCTGCCTCTTCCATATTCCCATGGATGATGGCCTGCGGTATTTCGGCACCTATGCAGCAGCTGGTAGCAATCAAGCCCTTATGATGTCTCAACAGCAACTCCTTGTCAATCCTTGGAAATTTGCCATACATGCCTTCGATGAATCCCAGACTACAGAGCTTGGATAGGTTTTCGTATCCTTCCTGATTTTTTGCAAGCAAAAGTTGGTGAAATCTCTCGTCTTTTTCACCTGCTGACTTCACAAAAGATTGTTTGTGCCTGTCTTTGACCATATAGAATTCACAGCCGAGTATAGGTTTAATTTTATTTTTTTCTGCTTCTTTGACAAAATCGAAGCAACCAAACATATTGCCGTGATCGGTCAGTGCTACAGCCATCATTCCGTCTTCTTTTGCTTTCTTCATCATCGAAGAAATGTCCGTAGCACCGTCCAGCAAAGAAAATTGTGTATGACAGTGGAGGTGACAGAAATGAGAAGACATGATGGAGTGTGAGTTGGTCAAGGTAAATATACAACAGATATGCGAATTGGGTTTCGCCCTAGAAATAGAAATCCAAAATGGTTCCAACAGCCAAAAGTATGGATGCTACGCCATTGGTCGTAAAGAAAGCCAGATTGATATGACTCATACCGTACTTGTGCACAACCCAATGCTGATATATCAACAGTCCCAGAAAGAATAAGGTGCCGGCTTCAATCCAATAGTCAAGATGAAACTCGCGTATTAAGATGAGAGAACAACTGATGATTAAAATCGCACAAATAGCATGTAGGACTCCTGATATCATCCGTGCATGATGGATGCCAAATCTCGCAGGGATCGAGAACAAAGACTGTGATTGGTCAAACTCGATATCCTGCAAAGCATACAGAATGTCAAATCCCGCTACCCAGCAAATGACAGCAAGGCCATATAAAACAGGTAAATAATCAAAGTGACTGGAGACTGCCAGATAAGCGCCAACAGGAGCCAGTGACAAACCTAAGCCTAAGAATAGGTGACAAAGCCAAGAGAATCTTTTGGTCAGGCTGTATCCAAACACTACGAGGAGTGCCACAGGAGATAGGGCAAAGCAGAGTGGGTTGATCAGCGCTGCAAAACATATAAATAACACCGAATTGACGATTATGAAGATCATACCTGCTCGAGAAGAGATCACTCCGGAAGGGATTTCACGAGTCGCTGTCCTAGGATTCAGTGCATCGTATTTTTGATCAGCCCAGCGGTTGAATGCCATAGCAGCATTGCGAGCCGTCACCATACAGGCCAGGACGAGCAGTAAGAGTCTGGGATTTATCGCTCCATTGCCATATCGCTGCAAACTGACAAAGAATCCGATCAGTGCAAAAGGCAATGCAAAGATGGTGTGGCTGAATTTGACTAAGGATAGATAAGATTTGATCTGCATAAAATTTCGCTGCCGAAAGGTACGTCGAAGCGTAAAAAGAAAAAGCCTTTTCTGTTGAGAAAAGGCTTTTTGCAAGAATGTATTTTTAAAAAAAATTATTTCTTTGTAGCGTCAGCTGCTCCAGGAGTTTTCTTTACTACACCTGTAATTGTAAGGTAAGACTGAGTCGGGTTTGTGTTAGCTGTAACAGTAACTTTTTTTGTTTGCTTTGAACCATCTTCTGATCCTTTACCCTTTGAGTCAAACTCAACTTTGATCTCTCCAGAAGCTCCCGGTGCGATAGGCTCTCTCGGCCAATCAGGAACTGTACAACCACAGCTACCCTTAGCATCAGAAATGACCAGAGGCTCGCTTCCGGTGTTTTTAAATTTGAAGGCATATTTCATGTGATCGCCTTCTTTGATTTCACCCCAGTCGTGAACCATTGTTTCAAATTCTACAGTTGTAGTTGGGCCGGATGGTGCCGGTGGAGTTGTCTCAGCAGTTTGTGCTGCAGCAGGATTTGAAGCATCAGCAGGTGGAGTGGTAGTAGACGTTGCGGCAGCATCTGTTGAAGATGCTTTGTCATTTTTGCAAGCTGTAAGTTGAAGGGCTAGACCGATTACAGCAAGGCCAAAGATTTTGTACATTTTCATTTTTTATCAGAATTAATTAATTGAATAAATATCTGCATGTAAAATTATGGCGAGGTGCGGGTACAGATTTTATTTTGATGCAAACGTCTTGTTAATGATCTTTTAAATGACCGCCTTTAACTTTTCTTTAAAACAAATGCCAGACTTGGAGGAGTCGTTTCTTTGGGAATCGAAGGAAATTAAAAGATGTGGTTTGAGTTCTTCCTTCCGGAGACCCAGGAATCAAATTCCGCTAAAGGAAGTGTGTTGATGCAATCCGCTTTTGACAAGCCAGCTTTGCGAGCCATTTTTACACCCCAATGAATATCTGTAATACCGCGTAGATTGTGCGCATCAGGGTTGATGGAGATCTTTACATTTTTGCTGGTGGCATATTCCAGCCATTGCCAATCCAGATCCAACCTCATCGGATTGGCATTGATTTCAATACAAACCCCATATGCCGCACAATGGTCTATCATCATCTTGTGATCGACAGGATAGGCTTTTCGGGATAGAAGCAATCTACCCGTAGGATGTCCAAGCATGGAGGTGTATGGATTTTCAATAGCCCTCAACAATCGATTCATCGCTTTTTCTTCAGTCATGTTGAGCTGGGAATGAATGGAAGCGATCACAAGGTCAAATCCTTGTAAAACCTCCGACTCATAATCCAAAGCCCCATCAGAAAGGATATCGGATTCTATGCTTTTGAATATCTTGAAGGGCTTTAGCTCAATGTTGAGAGTGTCTATTTCATTCCTTTGTGCCAGGACTCTTTCCACCTGTAGCCCACCAGCATAGGCTGCCGTTTTAGAATGGTCAGAGATGACCAGATATTCGTATCCCAGTCGGATGCATTCCATAGCCATCTCTCTAAGTGAATACATACCGTCACTGTATTTGCTGTGTGCATGCACGACACCTCTGATGTCGTTTTCCTCTATCAGATACGATGCTTTCTCCGCCCAGGAACTATTCATGTCCCGACATTCAGCGGGAATAATTGGCAGGCCCATCTTCTCAAAGATCTCTGCTTCGGTACTGTAAGTTTGATCAGGTTGAAAGTAATACTCAGACATGAATGCCTCACTCCCTCCTGTAGTCATAAAATGATGCCGGCCGAAGTTTGACGAGGGGACGATATCTACTTTGACCGGATATTTATCATCAAGCAGTGCACTTACTTCACTGTCGTTTTCTGAGAGTATGGATAGATTTTCAGGCCATTGTCCTGGTTTTTCAGAACATAAGATGTGGATCTTGTTGCATACAGGCATCCACCGTCGGGCTTCACCGGTGAGCTCAAATTGAGCCTCTGGTTTGAGTTGCCTCAGTGCGGTGAGGAGAGCATCTGCAGCCGGAATGATCTGAGACAGGAGGAAGGAATCTTTGTGTTGCTGAAAGAAGAGCAAATTCTTCATGATCTCCTCCTGAGTCTTCAGTCCAAAACCGGTGAACATGAGAAGTCGGTTCTCCTGACAGGCGTAGAGGAGTTCACCTGGATTTTCAATATTCATGTCATGCCAGATGATCTTCAGTTTTTTAGGTCCCAATCCTTTGATCCGAAGCATTTCGCGGACACCTTCAGGAGTTTGAGACCGCAATGATTCCAGGGCAACTATGGTTCCGGACGATTTGAGTTCCTCAATTTTTTCGGCGATCGATTTTCCAATGCCTTTTACAGCTTCATTTTCTTTTTGGCTTTGAGAGAGCAAGGGCAGGTCCATTTTTCTTATGGCGAGACCGGCATTGGCATAAGAGCGAATTTTAAATTCATTCTCACCGTGTAGTTCCATCAACTGAGCGAGCTCGTCAAACAGGCGACCGATGTCTTTATTGGTCAGATTCATACTGCAAGGTACATGATCACCGGCAAAATTCAAGGAGTTGGCTTCCACGATAAAATCAGCGGTAGATTGAGAGATAAAGTTGAATAGGGAAAGTGGATGCTGGTCTGAGCTGTCCCCGCGGGTAGCGGGGCCGTCGCCCTCTATGGTTCGCTATTCGCTCCGTCAGACAAACATGTCTGACCTGCTGTGCAGCACACCGGACGACTCATCTGACTGAGGAAAAACTCACGGCTTAGTCGGCTTTGCTCCCTGTCTCGGGAGCTTGACGCAGAGGGGATCATTTGATGGAAACACTAAGTTTGCTTTTTGGCACAAATGAAATCGTGAGGGGGAGATACTGTGAGCGTCATGGTTAAATCCTCCTGTGATGCTGAGGATTCCGCAATCTGGTTTGGATGTCTCGCTTGTTCATTTGGGAAAAATGTCCTAAATTTGCAGACAAGTGTCCAAAAACATAAAATGATGGCAAGCACAAGTATTGACTTTAAAAGCAGACTGGACAAGGAAATCACAAATGTGGTCAGGCATTCCAAAATTGACCGTCGCTTTCTTTCTCAGAAAAAAAGTATCACCTATTCAGACTTTTTGACCAACAAGATGCTGATGATACTTGTCATCAGAGAAGGAGTACCTTATACTTTATTTCAATTAATTCAACAACTAACTCCTTTTTCAGAGGACAATTGGGCGGATTTTCTGGATATCTCCACAAAATCACTCCACAGATACAAGCAGACCTTAAAGAAGTTTAAACCCATTCAGTCTGAAAAAATTATAGAAATGGCTGAGGTTACTAAGGTGGGTATTGACGTATTTGGAGATATGGAGAAGTTCAAACTTTGGCTCGAAACACCCAATTTCTCCCTAGGCAATTTAAAACCCATGGAACTCCTCAAAGACTCCTATGGAAAGGAGTTGGTGATCAGCGAATTGACGAGAATAAACTACGGAATTCTGCTGTAGTGGAAGCATTTCGATTGTCGAGAAAAGCATTTGCGCAGACATTGTCCGGCAAAGGCGCAGCGATCAAAGGTGCCAGATGGAATTCAATTGGAGTTGAAGTCATTTATACCGCAAACAACCGGTCACTTGCCATGGCGGAAGTTGCAGTACACTTCACATTAGCGACTTTGCCGGCAGATTACATGATGGTCACGATTTATATTCCAGATGATATTTCACTGATGAAGCTCAGGGAATCAGACTTGCCTCCCGATTGGAACATGTTTCCACATCCATTTTCAACACAAAGCATTGGTGATCAATTCGTGTCAGAGAATAAATATTGTGTGCTTCAGATTCCATCAGCTGTAACTCATGGAGATTATAATCTTCTCATCAATCCCAAACACCATGAATTTCCGGAGTTAAAAATAATATCTGTCGTAAAGTTTCCATTTGATAAAAGGATATTTAAATAGGATGGTGAACTCCAAAATAATTAACTTGAAATGGAAATCTGAATATTTAGCAGTATTATGGTATGGAAATCTGGACATTCTAGCTTGTTAATTAAAGGGTATTTTACTTCCTGAAAAAAAAAGAACGGATTCGAAGGCAACATCAAATTGGCCGGTGATATCATTGGAATATGTTATATACATAATTGTTTTTAATTTTAGATTTGACAATAGTGCCATAACTTGGGTACTCGGCTTTTCTGAGTTGCGTTGAATAGGTACACGAATCTCCCTCTGATGAAAGGTACATGCCTGACTTGTGTTTTAGGGTGGCAGGATTAGGTCTGAAAAGAACGCAGAAGCCTTGGGCCATAACTCTATCAAGACTATGGAAATATACACCCATGTGCAGGATACGAACAGATGCTGCTTGAGCAGCCCGATAGACGATATGGACCTTTCGAAAAAAATCTCTCATTTGTTATCAAAAACGAAATAAATCGAATAATTTTGTATAAAGACCTTGAAATGCCTTAAAATATGAAAAGAAAGCCCATCACACATAGAAGATATCTACGCCATTATGGGGTATATAAAGATGTTGGCGTGTATGTAAAAAGACACTCCGAAACATGAAACAGATATTTATAATATTCGGATTTCTTTTTTCTGGATTTATTTACGGACAAGAGACTAAGACAACGGCTTTTTTGAGTGAAATAACAAAATACGATATTTCAGATTTGTGGACTTTAAAGAAATTTCGGACAGAATTTGAAAGTGATACATCTTGGATTGAAAGACTGGAACCATTTGGATATATTGGTGAAAACTATCAACGGTTTTATATTCATTTTACTTCGGTGATTCAAAATCCGAATAATATATTAGAATACTTTGTTTATGGAAAAACCCGAGTAAAAACAAATATTTGTTCGTTTCAAGGATTGATAAAGATTAATGATTCTAAAACATATAATGACAATGAGATTCCATCGGTAAAACAGGGATTCGTGCTTGGAGTTTATGAGTTTTACGAAGATAAGGACCAAAACGGCACAGGGATTTTAAAAGGTAAATTCAGGACTGATTTTTATTTCGATAAAAACGGACAGATTAAATATAATTCGTTAATGTTTATAGCGGATGGATTTAAAAACAACCAATTTGAAGGAACATGGATAGGTTACAATTCAAATGATTCTAAAAACTGCAATTGGGGAGACTATCGGATTCCTGATAGCAAGAATTTAGATTGTGGCACTGGAGAATTTGGTGTTTCTGACAAGTATGTTTCAAACGGCTGAATTGAATACACTCACTAACCTCAGAGAACAATACGAAGCTGAGGTGAATAATAATGAATCACAAAGAATAGTCACATTGAATAACTTGAATAATCAAGCATTGTCATTGACTACTACCAATGCTATACAAGTAGAAGAAAAGGCAATAAATCTTCACTTCATACAATACTTGATTCAGGGCAAGGATTATCTTACTTCCAACATTCTAGCTAATATTTTTACAATAGCTAATCAGTGTATTCATCAAAATTCCTACACTGTATCTATTGCAAGAATGTTATATAACAGGATAATTATTTATGAATTCAATGATGATGTTCTCTGTTTTACTTCACAGCCAGTGATAACGAGTTCGAAAGACATCAACCTTGAAAATCAAATTAGAATATACCCTAACCCTACCAAGAACTGGGTAATCCTTGAAAATTTAAACAAGGAGTCAGACATTCTCAAAGTTGAAATATTGGATATACATGGTCGTCATATTCAAAGTGAAATAAATACAAAATCACTGTCAATGATTAATGTAAGTACTGCCAATCTTAACAGTGGCATTTATTATTTGAAAGTTGAATGCTCAAATGGAAAGGTCATCATAAAAAAATTATTGATTGAATGAACATAGTAGCAAGAGTTCTATTAATTATTATATACTTGATAAATCATACCGCAGGCAATTGCCAGCGGTATGATTTTAATTGGGTATTTGGATATGCAGGTGGACAAGGTGATACAAGATGGGGTACAACTTTTGTAGATTTTAATTCAGGAAATCCAATAGTCACATACCAAGACAAAGGAAGAATGTATATCTACGAAGCAAACGCCTCCTTTTCGGACAGAGAAGGAAATTTATTATACTACACCAACGGTTATGATGTAGAAGATGTAAATTTCAAGAAAGTACCTGGCGCAACTAATTTAGGAATTAGATATTGGGATGGGTTAGTACAAGATCAAGGAGTGATGTTTTTAAATGAACCCCTTAATCCTTCCTTATACTATTTATTCTATGTTAATAAAGTATTGAGCTCTCCAAATTTTTACATTCAAGATTTAAATTATCTTGTAATTGATTCCAAGCTCAATAAAGTGATTGAGAAGTCTACGCTTGTCCATGATACCTTAAATGGAGGATGCTTGACTGCTTGTAAGCACGCCAATGGGAGGGATTGGTGGATAGTTTTGAATAAATGGAATACTAGTTTATTTTATAAATATTTATTGACTCCTGAAGGTATTAATTTAATTGGTCTACAAAATATTGGGCCAATAATTACTGATGGTGCAGGTCAAGCTGTTTTTTCACCAAATGGAGAATATTTTGCATTATTGGATGCAATTGATTTTAGAGAAGGATTATACATTAAGCTATATAAATTTAATCGTTGTAATGGAGATCTTGAATTTATTAGATTAGAGAATTATCCCACCTCAGGATTTTCAGGAATTAGTTTTTCACCCAATTCAAGATATTTGTATTATAGTGAGCAAAAGAATCTATACCAAATGGATTTAGAAAATTTGGAATCCTTCAATTCACCGGAATTGATTGACACCATTGAGAGCCAAACTCAATGGGGATCCCAGTACAATCTACATCAGCTCGGCCCTGACGGCAGAATTTACATTTCAAATGCTTACAGTAACTTTGTAATGCATCGAATCAATAAACCAAATGAGAAAGGTATAGCTTGTCTAGCTAAATCAAACAGTTTCGCCTTGAAAACATTAGGCGGCTATGGCATCCCCAATATGCCTAACTTTCGCCTCGGTCCCTTGGATGGCAGTAGCTGTGATACTTTGGGATTAGACAATATACCTTGGGCATGGTGGAGGCATGATCCGGATACAACTGATTATCTCAAAATTGAATTTACGGATCTCAGTGCATATGAAGTTACAGAATGGGAGTGGAGCTTTGGAGACGGGATGACGAGTAATTCACGAAGTCCAATCCATCTGTACAATAAAAATGGAATATATGAAGTGTGTCTGATTGCAAAAAATATAAATGGAGTAGATACATTATGCAAAGTTCTGAATGTAGGTACAACTAAGACAATCGATGATAAAAAACATATTAAAATCGAAATGTTTCCCAACCCATATAAAGATTACTTTGTTATAAATGTATTGGATTATAGTCCAGAAAAAATGTATCTCCAATTGTTTGATATAAATGGAAAATTAATTTTATCTCATAGATTGTTTGAAGGAAGTAATGAAATTGAGCAAGAATCCTTTTCTAATGGTGTTTATTTTTTAAAGATAATTGAAAATGGTAGAGTTATTAGAAATGACAAATTGATCAAATTGTAATAATATTATCTTGCAATAATATTATGTCTCATACAACAATATTTTTATCAAAAATGTTGTTGATAATTGTTTCAACAATCTAAACTTGAAAATGAATCTGCAATTGGCAATTTATGGACGATTATGCCACCAAGTTGCTTAATTTATCAGGTCAATCATGAAGGTTAAATATATTTCACTTTTGATTTCGTTTAAATGGCAGCTACCTTGTCAATACTAAACCGTTATTTGGAATCATTTTAAGGATACTTATAAAGAGCAATTCACAAAACCTGCTCCCCCAGAGTCATTAGATGTTTATATGAAAGACGATTATTTTGATTTTGGAGATGAAGCTAATAATGTAAGTGCTGACTTATATTTAAGTGAAGACATATGGGTAAGAAATTCCGATGATAATCAGCCAGTTCATCAAAATCCTGAATACAAAGCCAACAGTCCTAATTTTGTTTATGTTAAGGTAAGAGATCGTGGCTGTAATTTTCTACAAAATGGAATACTTCATCTATATTGGTCAAAAGCTTCAACAGGTTTGAAATGGCCATATAGTTGGACCTATACTGCTGGAAATCCTAATACATGCACTATTATGACTTCTTCAGGACCACGGCCATGTGGAGGTGAAATAGCCAGCGGAATGCCTATACCAGCAATTAAGCCCGGCGAAGAAGCTATCATTAAATTTCCTTGGTCACCTCCTAATCCAGCTTGGTATGATGATGTAAATGACCATCATTATTGTCTGTACGCAAGGATAGTAGCAAGTGATGACCCTATGTTTCTTAATGAATCCGAAGCTGTTTGGCTCAATACTAAAAATAATAATAATATTGCTTGGAAAAATGTGAGTATATTTGATCTAGATCCAAATAATTTTGGGTATCCTGATGAGGCCATTAGTGTTTTTGTAAATGATGTGGATAATGTACCTGGGCCTGTTACTTTGACTTTTAAAGATTCAGATAAGCCACATTACGGTAAGGTTTTAGACAATGGGGATGCTTACATTAATTTACGTGAACCTTTAAGAACGATTTGGGAAATTGGAGGTAGTCAAGGTACAGGAATAATTGTAACCGAATCAAACAGAATAAAAATTATTAATATGCCAGCCCAATTAACAAACTTGAACCTTTTATCAAATACTAATTATTCTATAGATGTCGAATTCGAGGGAAATCAAACCATTAATCCTTTCTCCTTTGATCTTGTACAATCTAACATGATGAACCAACCTGTAGGAGGAGAACAGTTTTTATTTCCTGGCAATGGTGTTAATTCTCTTCCAAGAATCGGTATTCAACAAATAATTTTAATTGAAGATTATATAGTAACTCCTAATCCATCGGAGGAATATTTTATCTTAAGGATAAAAAAACCAGTTGCAAATATTCAAGTTAGTATTCATAGTTTAGATGGAAAGGAATTACTCAATGCTAGAAATTATCATATGAAAAGAGAATTAGATGCAATACAGATAGATTGGCCTAAAGGAGTAATTTCTGGTATTTACTTGCTCAAGATAAACTCAGATAACAAAACAGATGTAATTAAAATAGTGAAATATTAAGTAAATAAATAGGTGGTTTCAATTTAGAAACCACCTATTTCATTTTTATGGAAAGATTAAAAATTATACTTTGCCTTTTTTTTTCTATTATTATATTCAATGGCCTTTTCGCAAATTGAAATATTAAAAACTGTCCCAATATCAGGTGCTTCATTTTATCCAGGAATCAAAGATAACAAAAAGAACACTTACATAGGACTATTTGCCTCACGTGCCATTAATGACTCGGTTTATGTCGATAATAAATTTGTTGTTAAATCCAAAGGAAAAATACATCCTATTTATGGAAAGTCATCAGCTTATATTTTTCTGACTCTTGATTCTAATTATAATGCATCCAAAGTGCATCAGATCTATGGAATTAGGGATGTTAATGGATCAAGATTGCTTTTAGCGAGTGATTCTTGCATTTATTTTTCGATTCTTGCATATGACTCAGTTTATATTAATGAAGAATTAATTTTTCATGACACTAAACGAGGCTATTTTGTCCTCCTTAAATATAACATTAAAAGAGATACACTTTCTATAATAAAAGAAATACAATCTGAATATGGCTTAGGAGATGGAAATTTCAAGGAATTCAATAATAAATTATATACTAGATTCCATAAATAAGTGCGACAGTTAATAAAATATTCTTTTGGAGAAAGACCTATTCTAAAAATAGGTACTTTCCCCTCAAGATTTTTAACTGTACACAAATGTATAAACAAATCACCTACCCTCAAAGGGTATTAATTGAACAATTTAGAAGGCAAGGAATGAGCATTATTCAGATAGCTTTGGAATTAGGGTTTCATAGAAGCACAATATATCGGGAACTCGATAGAAACTCTTCACCTGGTTCATACAAGTTATATGGAAGCGCAAGAGCGCAGGATCGGAGTGAACAGAGAGCACAAGGAAAGGGAAGGAAGAATAAAATTACAAGCGATCTTAGATGCAAAGTGGATCAATTACTTAAAATCAAGTGGAGCCCAGAGCAAATCGAAGGTCGAGCGAATATTGATAAGTATGAAAGGGTTAGTAAAGAGTGCATATATCAATATGTATATGAAGATAAAAGGAAAGGAGGTGATCTATGGAGTAATTTAAGACATTCCCACAGAAGAAGGCGAAGACGCAAAAATACCTATAAACAAAGGGGAATTATCAAAAACAGAGTATGTATTGAAGATAGACCAAAGATTGTTGAATCTCAAAAAGGTATGGAGATTGGGAAGGAGATACTATAGTAGGAAAGAATCATAAGTCTCAAATTGCCAGTATGGTGGAAAGAAAATCCTTGTTTGTAAAGATTATTAAGCTGGAGTCCAAAGGAGCTAAATTCACAGCCAAAACAATCAGTTGCAAATTGAAAAAATATAAAAACTTATGCCATACAATTACATTAGACAATGGAAAAGAAAATGCAGATCATCAAACATTGGCTAAAGCATTGAATACTAAGATATACTTTGCTCATCCATATTCTGCTTATGAAAGAGGTTGCAATGAAAATATCAATGGTTTAATACGGCAATACTTGCCAAAAAAATCAGACTTTTCCATGCTCAAGCAAACTGACTTGGATCGAATTGAATCCCAAATAAATAATCGACCTAGAAAAAAATTAGGTTACAAAACACCAAATGAAGTATTTTTGAACCTTGTCGCACTTAAATGTTGAATTCAGCTATTATTCTTTTTATTTTCAAGGGAAAATTCAAATAGATGGATTAGAATTTACCGCAGGATTGGGACAAGCTGACAGAAATCTTTTAATATTAAATTTAAATAGATTAGATTACAAAGTAGAAAAGTCGTATTATTTTGAAGGAGACGATGAAAAAACCATACAAGACTTTTTATTTGATCAAAATGGAATATTGCACATTATAGGGACATTCTGGGGCTCATCTATAATATCGAATGGAGATACAATAAGAAATACTCAAACCAGAAGTTATGATGGATTTTATTTCAAAATTGATAGTAATAAAAATGTCTTAGCAAACAAAAGAATTGGTGGTCCAGATTGGCAGTTTCCAGATCAATTATTTTTAACTCAGGATGGGGTGAATATATTGGGCTATTATAATGCTGACTTTATAGAAGTCGATGGAGTGAAGTTATTAAATACCTCAAATTCTTATAATGTTTTTTCCTTGAGTATGGGCTCTGATTCTCGATTATTATCTCTAACTCAGTTGGACCAGAAGACATTCATACTACCTTATAATTTTGCGCAATAATTTCAGTCAGACTTAAGTTATTTATTAGCCGGATATTTTTTTGGCGAGCTAAATGTTGGCAATGGTCGGATATTGAAAAATCCAAATGACAAATATGATGCATTTATATTATTGATGGATGCCAATTGTGGTCCTATTGATGGGTACCAAATATCTGGAGTAGAGGGAGAGTCGGCTTCTATAATTAACAACGGTAATGGTTTATACACTATCTGGGGAAATTCTGAAAGTGACACAACTTATTTTGTAAATTTCGATCAGAAATATAGAGCAGGATTGGGTCAGTTTTTTATGGATATCAGGTTTAAATCATCTACGAGAGTAGAAGAACTTGAAGAAGGACTGAAGAATATTGAAATATATCCAAATCCTTCCAATGATTTTGTTACGATTAAATCTTTTGATTTAAATAAGTCAATGGAGATGGAAATTTTTGCCATTGATGGAAAGAACGTTTACCAAAAAGAGATAGATATTTCGACGGATGAAATTATATTCCGATGGCCATCAGAACTAAAAACAGGAATTTATTTCTATAAATTTAAATCCAAAAATGCAATGAAAATCATTAAGGTAATAAAACAATAATTCTATAGAAAATTCGCATAACAAATTATTTACAGAAATAGCCTCCATAAGCTTTAAGTGATGTGAATAAGTGGAAAGTAAAGATACATCTTAATTCTTGGCATTACGGATGGCAGCTACCTCGTCAATACTCCTCCGTCGGTAACAATAAAATGGAATTAAAACCGTTCTAAAATGAAATCAAAAATACAATAAAAAGAATTATTTTAATCTCTGTCCTATTAGCTTTTGGAATTACCGAATCAATGTTTGGGCAAATAAGTTTGAATTTTTCTTCGGGAATGAATTATTCAAATTGTAAGTTTGAAGAATTTGAAGGTATATCTCCAAAAGGTAGATTTGGATATTTCATTGGAATAGCTCCAAGTTATCAAATTAACAAAAAAATACAGCTTCAAGTTGATTTTCAATATAGCTTAAAAGGGTATGACACGGGAATCGACAATAATCCTATACCATCAAGGAATAGATACGGATATTTAGACATTATTCCGGAGGTCGAATTTGATTTACTGAGATATTTGGTGCTTGGTATTGGTCTGAATTATGGAATAAAAGTAAACGAGCAAGTCAAAATTAACAATGGCGATTGGTCAGATCCGATTGTTGAAAGTATAAGGTCAACTGACTTTGGATTGGTATGTAAATTAGAAACAAACTATAAGAACTTATTTGCTTTAGCGAGGTACAATATTGGATTGATTAATGTTTCAGAATTTGTATTTACCGATGATAATGGACAGGTCAATGATAATGCAAAACAATTTATTCGCAATCTGCAAATTGGAATTGGATATAAATTAAAATTTAAGAAAGTGTAAATACTGCCTCCAACATGGCTGGGCAGCCCATAGCCAACAAAAGCGGGTTACGTCAGGTATGCTGGCAGTTATGTGTAACCCTTAAAATCGACTGTGCGACTATTAAAAGTTAGTTTTGTAATAATGATTATCTGCCTGCTCACTGTTTTTACCCAGGTGGGCGGACTTGTATACTTACTTTCCATTTTGACACACAAACTGACTGACAAGTGGACAAGTAACAACTATCTAAAAGCGACCTATAGGTTTACTTCCTTTGTTGCACTTTATTGCTTGACGACTTTTTTGATAGTTCCCTTAATTGCAAATCCACTTGGACGTATTCAGCTTCCTTTGACGGAGACGAATCATCTGCAACCATTAAACATCTTGACTTGCTTACTCAATCGCAATTATGTAAGACCAGAGTTAAAGCAGGCAGTATTTGATGTTGCAAAACAAATGAACGACAAGTTCCCAGGGACGACTACAAACTACTTGGACGCTAACTTTCCTTTCATTGACAAGTTTCCTCTTATTCCTCACCTTAGCCACAATGACGGCAAAAAACTTGACTTTTCTTTTTGTTATCGTGACTACAAAACAGGCGAATCTACAAATGAATGTCCATCGTTTATTGGTTGCGGTATTTGCGAAGAGGCACTACCTGATGAAAAAAACACCGCTGATTTTTGTGTCGGCAAAGGATTTTTGCTGTATACTTTCATGACTAAAGTTATAGCGCAAGACAACAAACAGGACTTCACACTTGACATCGAAAAGACAAGAGAGTTAGTAAACCTTTTTTCGACACAGCCGGCCATTGGAAATATATTTATTGAGCCGCATTTAAAGACACGTCTAAACTTGACTTCGGACAAAATCAGGTTTCACGGTTGCCAAGCGGTTAGACATGACGACCATATTCACGTTCAACTCAAATGACAAACAGAAGGGCTACACATAACATACAAGGATTAAACGAAGCTCTGCTTCGATTTAATCCTGTGTTGAATGAATCTCGGGTAAGCCTGCTTTGAGGTCAATAATATGGGTAATAAATAATTTTATAATGGGATGTTGAGTGTGCTTAGAGGATATTCATGAGATCGATCAGTGATTTATCAAGCTTCACCTGGGATTGGAATTGAATACATGGTTTCATTTTTATATATTTAGTTGGTTTTTTGAAATAAGTGGTTATGTAGTTTTCAAGTATTATTTTATTTGTGCAATAGGATCTTAGCTCATATCACAGATACAAGTCGTTTATAGTGCATTGATCTGTAAAATTTGGAGATTCGCTATCGGTGGTGGTAATGAACTAAAGCTCAGTATTCGGATCATCTTGCCTGTCTTCCAACAAGGACATGAGTCCTGGTCGAAATGGTATCTCTCCACCCTGGAAAGACCTTATCTTAGCTCAAAATTGGCTTGTTTTTTGCCTGTGGGATAGCTTAATTTTTAAGCAAACCATTTGAGGTCTATAAAAATAGTGCCTTTATCACGACAAAAATTCGGTTATATGAAATTTTACCAGGTGTTTTATGTTTTTGGAAATAAAAAATATGGTATTTTCACGGTCTGCCGTTAGTAGTATACATATAGATACAGCGTAAAAATGAGAATAGAGGAAATTATATTTGACACAGAAGACAAAAATCTATTTCTAATAGACGACCTACAATTAAAAGCAGACGCAATTAGATATTCAATATTACCAAAATTAGAAATTATTAATAACGAAATTATTTCCCGAATTGCTGAAATGTATAACTATGATTTTTTTGAAAATTGTACAATAGGAAAATCACCACAATTTAGAACATCAAAAAGTCAAAGAACTAAACCGGTAAACATTGATTATGAACATTCAAGTATTTGGATTTATGGACAGAGAGCGAAGAACAAATGGAAAGGATTACAAAGGGTAGATAAAAAAGAAGCACAAATTACACCAACCTTAATTGGAATAGATTTAACTACAGCAGGTATAAATTCAGTTTTTTATTTCGGATATGTGAAAAGATTTACAAAAGAAACATATAGAAAATTTTATGATTTTTTAGATGCAGAAATAATAAATTTCCTATCAATCATTAATCGTTCAAATTGTAAATATCAAAGAGAATATTTTGAAATTTTAGACATACAAGAAACATTAAAACAAAAATTTAAGAATAATGATTTTGATATTCTTATAAGTTCAAAACCGTTTGATTATCCAATAACTTATGATAGTTTAAATGAAATTATTTTATCTAACTTAATGCTATTCCCGCTTTTAAAAGCATTTATAAATATCTCATTAGGAATTGAGCCAAACTTAAAAAGTGATATTGAAAAAATGGAACTAAGATTTCAGCTCTATTTCGAAAAATATTTTTTGGAAAAGGAAACAATCTTATCTGACATAACTGGAAGTGAATTACAATCATTAAGATCCAAAGCAGACAATAAAATAAAAGTACAAGCAGGCGTAAGATGGCAGGTTTTCAAACGAGACAATTGGAAGTGTGTAGCTTGTGGCAGAAATGCAGAAGATAATATCATTCTTCATATAGACCATATTTTACCTCGGTCAAAAGGTGGTAAGGATGAAATGAAAAATTATCAAACATTGTGTGAAACTTGTAATATTGGAAAAAGCAATAAAGATGAAACAGATTTACGAAGAAAGTAATGCCTACTGCTAACATACAAGGATTAAGCGAAGCTCTGCTGCGATTTAATCCTGTGTTGAATGAAGCTCGGGTAAGCCTACTTTGAGGTCAATGCTATGGGGAATAAATAATTTTGTGATGGGATGTTGAGTGTGCTTAGAGGATGTTCATGAGATCGATCAGTGATTTATCAAGCTTTAATGGGATTGAATTTGAATAAAAAGCTTACATTTTTATATAGCTAATTGGTTATTTGAAATAAATGGTCATGTAGTTTTCAAGAATTATTTTATTTGTGCAATAGGATCTTAGCTCGTTCACAGATACAAGTCGTTTATATTGCATTGATCTGTAAAATTTGGAGATTCGCTATCGGTGGTGGAAATGAACTAAAGCTCAGTATTCGGATCATCTTGCCTGTATTCCGACAAGGACATGAGTCCGGGTCGAAATGGTATCTCTCCAGCCTGGAAAGAACTTATCTTAGCTCAAAATTGGCTTGTTTTAAGCCTGTGGGAGAGTTTATTATTCAGCGAACTAGTCGGTGATCTATAATAATGTTGCCTTTTGGCCTTAAGAATCCGAGATATTATTCATTAAAAAGTGATTAATGTATTTGGAAATAGAATAATTGGTATTTTCACCCTTTGAAAATGTAGCAACTCTAAACATTTGACACTGCAAATGAAACTATTTACAAACAACAAAACATATAACCAGTTTCAGTTTGACAAAGAAGCAGACTTTGAGAGAGAAGTTGTTCTAAGTTCTAAACAGTTCTTTGGTACAAATTCAATATATATTGATTCAAAACGAAAAATTGAAACCAAAAGCTTAGGTAATTCAATTCCTGATGGCTTTTTATTCGACCTTTCAGACAAAGAAAACCCTGAATTTTACATTGTTGAAGTTGAGTTAGCCAAACACGACTTTTACAATCACATATTTCCACAAATTACAAAATTTTTCGGTTTTTATAAAAACCCTAAGAACCAGAATGACCTTGTTGAAAAAATCTTCTCCTTTATCACTAATGACGGCGATATTAAAAAGGAATTCAAAAAACATCTAGGGGAAAAAGAAATTTATAAATTCATAAAAGACACCATTGAACGGAGCCAAAATATTTTACTTGTAATTGATGGAGATAAGAAGGAGTTGCCAGAAATTATGGAAACATATTCTGACACTTGGGGTAAAATGGTAAAGTTAATTTTAATAAAAAAATTCTTTAATAACGGAGAATCAATTTACACAATGCATCCAGACTTTGAAAACATAGAATTTGCCAGCATCGAAAATGAAATTTCTGTTGACATGGAAGATGTTGAATATAATGAAAATTATCATCTTGACGGTGTCTCAGTTATCGTAAGACAAATCTATTTTGACATAAAAACCGATTTGATAAATGTAAATTCCAGCTTAGTTTTCAATTCCCAGAAACATTACATTTCAATACGCAAAAATAGGAACATTGCTTTTTTCATAACTGGCCGCAAGAAAATAAGATTGGTTGTAATGCAGTCAGATGTAGAGACAAAAAGGGAAATTACTCATCACCCTGTAAAGACATTGACAGCAGGAGTTCAAAAATTTTGGAATGGACCAAGCTGTGCAGTTATCATTGAAACAACCGAATATTTGGAAGAAGTAAAGACACTTTTAAGAAAGCTTGTTGCTAAAAGTTGACAGATATTAATTAACTGAACAGAAAACCCTACACATAACATACAAGGAATAAACGAAGCTCTGCTTCGATTTAATCCTGGGTTGAATGATGCTCGGGTAGGCCGGTTAGGAGGTCAATACTATGGGTAATAAATAATTTTGTGATGGGATGCTGAGTGCGCTTAGAGGATATTCATGAGATCGATCAGTGATTTATCAAGCTTCAATGGGCTTGGAATTGAATACTTGGTTTCATTTTTATATATTTAATTGGTTTTTTGAAATAAGTGGTTATGTAGTTTTCAAGTATTATTTTATTTGAGCAATAGGATCTTAGCTCATATCACAGATACAAGTCGTTTATAGTGCATTGATCTGTAAAATTTGGAGATTCGCTATCGGTGGTAGAGAGTTTGCAGAAATCTTTTAAAGATGTGTAAATAAAAACTTATTTTTGTAGGATTCAGAATAACGGGATTTATATCATACAATATTGTTCAAAATATTTCTATCAGAAAATTAGGTAAATAAAAAATGTTTTATGACAAAAGGTAATCGCAAAAAGCTAAATGATCAGGAAAGAGATGAGCTCCTGAAAACGCTAAAATCAAGATTTATAAAAAATAATTCCTGGCATAAAAACATAGACTGGGCAAAAGTAGAATCAAAGCTTAAGGCTAATCCTGAAAAGTTGGCCGTACTATATGGAATGGAAGAGACTGGTGGCGAGCCTGACGTCGTCGGATACAACAGTACCAAAGATGAATATATTTTTATGGACTGTTCAGCTGAAAGCCCTAAAGGGAGAAGGAGCTTTTGTTATGACTCTGAGGCTCTGGATTCTCGGAAGGAACACAAGCCGGAAAATAGCGCTATAAGTATGGCAAAAGAAATAGGTGTAGATATTTTGACTGAGACACAGTACCGTGCACTTCAAAAATTGGCTCCTTTCGACACCAAAACATCGAGTTGGATTGAAACACCTGCCGGTATTCGAAAACTGGGTGGAGCTATATTTGGAGACTATAGATATGGTACGGTCTTTATCTATCATAATGGGGCTGAATCTTATTATGCCGCGCGGGGATTTAGAGGAGCATTAAATGTGTAGTTTGGATTTCATGCATAAGTTTTTTAGATTTTTGGATACTGTTTGATCTCCCGTAAGCTTATTCTGCTGAGCTGGTTTGAGCAGGGTACCCATCTCCTCTTTGCAATCGTCCATTTCATCAAAATGACGGCTTCAATGGTACAGAGTTCTTCATTTTTAGAAAATTCGTTACTCACCAGTGATAAAAAAAATATAAAATACTTTTTTATTTCACTAAAAGAACCTAATATTGTTGTAAATACTTACTATGATTCGCATGGATATCGCTTTATGGGTCACTGGAGAGAATTTCAAAGAGCATTCTGTGGCTCCTTATTTCAACCTATATAAATCAGGCTATATAATAATTCTGGTTTGGATTGAAATATTTAGACTGATTGGGCTAATAATTGTTAATAGTATCGCAGTCTTTTTTGAATTAAATTAATACATAAATTTATTATTATGAACAAGCTATTTTACACATTTGTCATTTGTCATTTAACATTGATCGCTGTTTCTCAATGCAGAGTTGATTCTACTTTGTTCTTTAAGTATGATTTAGGATCGACAACAAAGGAACCTCTGAACCTCACAGTTTACAGTTATAACCTGGATAATTCAATAGGACATGAGATATTATTTCACTGGGATAAGACACACTCAGTTTGGAATAGTACAAACCAGACTGAATATGCATACAATGGTGAAGGTATGCTGACCGAAGAATTGACTCAAGAATGGAATGTTGCGTCTAACTCCTGGAAAAATTCATTTAAGTTTAATTATCATTATAATTCGAATGGTGAACTAATCAATTCATTTTATAATGAATGGGATAGTGCCACTTCGTCATGGAAAAATTCATTTTTGCGAAGTTACTATTATAATTCTAAAGGTGATCAAACTCAGTATCTATTTCAAAATTGGAATGAAAGTACTTCATCTTGGATGAACTCTTCCAAGTATGAATATACTTATAACGTCGAAGGTAAGATTCTGTCAGAATTATTTCAAAAATGGAATGCATCCTCTTCACTTTGGATTAATGGAAATAAAACGGATTATTTTTACAACTCAAATAGTATAGTAACGCAAGAAGTAATGCAAATTTGGGATACTTCCTCTGTGGCTTGGTTGAATTCTGTAAAAGAAATATTTACATACCGTTTGGATGGAAATTTATCTTTTGTAAATCATGACCTGTGGAGCAGAAACAATATGGATTGGGTCAAATTTAGATTGGAGAGTTTTACTTATGATGGGAATAATGATAAAGTTGGAAGATTAAATCAAGCTTGGGATGATTTAGATTCCGCATGGGTCAACGACTTAAAAGATACTTGGGAGTACAATGCCAATCGGGATTTAGTCGCTAATGATTTTTATTATTTCTGGGATGAATCAAGTATGCGTTATAATTTTCATTATCGTGAAGAGTACATATGTGCTCAAATGACACAGACCAAGGATCCAAACAAGGACAAGGCTTATTTTATCTTCCCGAATCCTGTATCTAATAATACAGTTACAGTACATTCCGAATCCGGCGATGAGTTCCGTCTTTTGGACATTTCGGGCAATACGGTTTTTCGGTCAATTTTGGATAAAGGTGCCAATCAAGTTAAGTTAGGCTCACTAACGAGCGGAATTTATATTGCCAAGGTAGGAAAGAAGATCCAAAAATTGTGGGTAAAATAGTCCTAAGCTTTGATCTTTAGGGAGTTTGGATGTAGGGCTGGCAGGTGTGAATTTGTTCGGTTAATCGGGGTATTGGGTAGGTTTGGTTTTCTATTATCTCTACTTGGCGTATTAGTTTTTGCATTGAATAGAGAATCTCTATGAAGTAGTTTCTAGAGGCATTTGTATTACTCTACTCGAGCAATTTCCAATGTCCTGGAAGACGATATATACAACTAACCGTACTCAGTAGGAATTCTCTTTTTCCGGATAAGGAAATTAGTTGGACTGATATCTTGGAAAATATTATGTTTGTCTTTTCAAATCGACTTGATGCTGTTGATAGCTGGCGATATTTGTTCTCTGTTATCATATAGGATTAGTAATTTTAGTATTGATTTTTGAATGGAAGAACCGACAACCATATATATATACTTATATCATCATATCGTTAATTTATGAAAAAGGAAAAGATTATTTTTTGGATTGCTACAATCTTGATTGCTTTGTTTGAAGGATTGATGCCACTTTTGACTTTTCAAACGGAGATGGCTAAGGAGGGAATTAGGCACCTCGGTTACCCGGCTTACTTTGGCAATGCTCTGGTAATTTTCAAAGTTTTAGGCTCAATTGTCTTGATCGTACCCCAGATCCCAAGAAGAATTAAAGAATGGGCTTATGCCGGTTTTGCTTTTGATTTTGTGTTTGCTTCTATAAGTCATGCTGCGGTGGATGGTTTAGGGTTTCAGGCATTTTTCCCTTTTATTGTATTGGGAGTCCTGGCGATATCTTATATATATTTCCACAAGATAAATTCATCTCGAGTATAATTATTGTGTTTTTTTAGTGAGGTCTGCTCATCAAACATTTGCTAAAAACTCATGATTTATATTCAAACTCATGCAGAGTTAGAGCGAATCTTTGAAAATGCTTAGAGTGGAAAACTTATCCATGATGTATGGAATAATAGCAGCATATTGATTTTCTAGTCAAGAGCTTTAATTTTTTTGGGATTGTTTGGGGCTTATTTAGTTAGGATGATTTTTTCGCTACTTTACCATTGTGAATTGTGAGTCCTTATTGAATTCTGAGGGGTCCATTTTACAGGGAAATTTTAGATTATAATGTTGAAAGTTTGTATTTTAGATGATTATCAGGATGTTATCCGGCATCTCAAATGTTTTCAATTATTAGATGGCTATGATATTGTTCTGAGTCATCGCGCGGAAAGAAATCCGCAGGAACTGGCTAAAATTATTGGCGATGCCGAAGTCCTGGTGCTGACCCGTGAGCGAACGGTGATCAATGAGGAGTTGCTTCGGTTGTTGCCTCATTTGAAATTGATCAGCCAAACGGGAAAAATTGCTCCACACCTGGATCTAAATGCGTGTACAGAGCGCGGTATTTGTGTTGCTGAGGGCATTGGCTCTCCAATTGCCCCGGCCGAGCTATGCTGGGCTCTCATCATGAACTCAGTCAGAAAATTGCCCGAGGCGATGATCGCTATGAAGCAAGGAAAGTGGCAGATCAATATCGGCCAATCCATTTATGGGAAGACAATTGGAATTTGGGGATATGGTAAAATTGGACAGAGGATTGCGCGATATTCCAAAGCATTTGGAGCGGAAGTTTTGGTTTGGGGTAGTGAAAGTTCAAGGCAGAAGGCTCTCGAACAGGGATTTACCGCTGCGGCTTCCAAAGAGGATTTTTTCCGTAATGCGGATGTGGTAACACTTCACTTGAGACTCCTCCCACAAACATTTGGATTGGTAAAAACCGAAGATTTGATGATGATGAAAGATGGCGCTTTTTTTATAAATACTGCAAGAGCAGAACTTGTCGAGAAAAATGGCCTGGAAAATGTTCTGAAGAGTGGAAAAAATATTTTTGTAGCCCTGGATGTATTTGAAAATGAACCGATATACGATCCGGATTTTCCGCTTTTAAAATATAATCAGGTAATTTGTACGCCCCATCTGGGTTATGTCGAGTGGAACAGCTATGAGTTGTATTTTTCTAAAGCATTTGAGAATATTATTCGCTTTGATAACGGAACCCTTGTTGAATTTGCAAATCCGGAAGTATTGAAGAAATAAATTTTAACTTTCAATGAATTACCATTCTAAGGTTCTTGTGCAGAATTTGTCTGGATAAAACCTTACACTTAATAATTTTGGAGGATGGTGCACTGTTTTACAGGTACAAAAATAACCGGATGAGTTTGAGTTGAAGATGATGCATATTTAAAGTACGAGCAATGGAATGGGAAAGTTCGACTGTGGCATATAAAATTGAAATTTTCAATGTAGCTGACTTGATGACCGGTGCTGTGATGTAGAGATCAATATTTGGGTTGATTTGATGGAAATTTTCTTATTTTATCTATAAAATTTGGGCATTATTCATCTGGTTTTGGTTTTTTGCTTGTCATGTACAACAAGGTAGGGTCTGTTGCGTTATTCTTATATAATAATGATTCTTATTTAGAACTGAATCATGGTAAGCAAGTCTGAGATAATCGAAAAATTGAAGGGGAAGCAACTCAAGGTTACTCCTCAACGTGTGGCGATATTGGAGGCTTGTTACCAGCTCAATAATCACCCTGGTGCAGAGAATATCATCCATTTTATCAAGGACCACCACCCGCATATCTCGGTTGGAACGGTATACAAGGTTTTGGATTCATTGGTAGAGAATAAGCTTTTGAAGCGCGTAAAAACCGAAAATGGTATCATGCGCTACGATGCTGTACTCAGCAGTCACCATCATTTATATTGTGAGGAGACAGATCGGATAGAAGATTATGTAGATGTTGAGCTCGACAGTATATTAAATAATTATTTCAGAGGGAAAAAAATGAAAAATTTTAAAATTAAAGATATCAAACTTCAAATCACAGGAAAATTTAAATAGTAGGAAAAATGGAAAACAAAAATTCGGGCAAATGCCCATTTCATCAGGGAGCGAATACAGGTATGAAAAATTCGGTCACAGAGTGGTGGCCCAATTCGCTCAACCTTGATATTTTACACCAGCAGGATACCAAGACCAATCCTTATCAATCGGATTTCAGCTATAGGCAAGAATTCAAAAAGCTTGACCTTGAAGCTGTAAAAAGTGATCTGAAAAAATTGATGACAGATAGTCAGTCCTGGTGGCCTGCGGACTGGGGACATTATGGAGGTCTAATGATAAGGATGGCCTGGCACAGTGCAGGGACCTATAGAGTGGCAGATGGCCGTGGAGGAGCTAATACAGGCAATCAGCGGTTTGCACCATTAAATAGCTGGCCTGATAATGGTAATCTGGATAAAGCACGCAGAATTCTGTGGCCGATCAAAAAAAAGTACGGAAACAAACTTTCATGGGCTGACTTAATGATCCTCGCTGGAAATATGGCCTACGAATCGATGGGATTTAAGACGTTCGGTTTTGGTGGAGGTCGTGAGGATATATGGCATCCTGAAAAGGACATTTATTGGGGTGCAGAGAAAAAATGGTTGGATAAGACTCGTTATGCTGATAATTCCAATGAAGAGACTTTGGAAAACCCATTAGCAGCTGTTCAGATGGGATTGATCTATGTTAATCCGGAAGGTGTAGATGGAAAGCCGGATCCACTCAAAACAGCACAGGCAATGCGTACTACATTCAAGCGTATGGCAATGAATGACGAGGAGACAGCAGCTTTGACTGCAGGCGGGCATACCGTAGGTAAAGCTCATGGAAATGGAAACGCAGCAGTTTTGGGATCTGATCCCGAAGGAGCAGATTTGGAAACGCAAGGATTTGGCTGGATCAATCCTCAAGGCAAGGGCAATGCTGAAAACACTGTGACCAGTGGATTGGAAGGAGCATGGACTACAACACCGGATCGATGGAATCATACTTATTTTCATTTGCTTTTGAATCATGACTGGGAAAATAAAAAGAGTCCTGCCGGAGCATCTCAGTGGGAACCAATCAATATGAAGGAAGAAGACAAACCTCTGGATGCACATATTCCCAATGTGCGTAGAAACCCTATCATGACAGATGCGGATATGGCCTTGAAAATGGATCCGGAATACAGAAAAATTTCAGAGCGTTTTTACAAAGAACCAAAGTATTTTGAAGAAGTATTCGCTAGAGCTTGGTTTAAACTGACACATAGAGATTTAGGTCCTAAAAGCAGATATCTGGGAGCGGATATTCCTACGGAAGATCTGATTTGGCAAGACCCAATTCCAGCAAATTCAAATGCTCTGTCCAATTCAGATATAGAAGAGCTAAAATCAAAACTACTCAGTTGTGGACTTTCAGCCAGCGAGCTGATCTGCACCGCATGGGATAGTGCCCGAACATATCGTGGTTCAGATTACAGAGGGGGTGCCAATGGGGCCAGAATCAGGCTTGCACCACAAAAAGATTGGGAAGGCAATGAGCCTCAAAGACTGGCAAAAGTATTGGCAAAATTGGAAGAAATTCAATCAGGCTTCCATAAAAAAGTAAGCATTGCAGATTTGATCGTATTGGGAGGAAGTGCAGCCATTGAAAAGGCTGCAGAAGCTTCAGGGATAACTGTGAAAGTGCCGTTTATTCCAGGCAGAGGTGACGCAAGTCAGGAAATGACCGACATCGAATCTTTTGATGCATTGGAGCCTTTGCATGACGGGTATAGAAATTGGCTGAAAAAAGATTATGTGCCGAAACCTGAGGAATTACTGCTCGACAGAACGCAGCTGATGGGACTTACCGCACCTGAGATGACAGTGTTGATCGGCGGTATGCGTGTTTTGGGGACGAATCATGGAGGAACGAATCATGGTGTTTTCACAGAACGAGTAGGCATGCTTACGAATGATTTTTTTGTGAATATAACAGATATGAATTATATGTGGAAGCCTATATCAAGCAATTTATACAATATCGTGGACAGAAAAACCGGCATCACAAAGTGGACTGCGACAAGAGTGGACTTGGTATTTGGATCCAACTCGATCCTGAGATCTTACTCTGAAGTATATGCACAGGATGACAACAAAGAAAAGTTTGTAAGAGATTTTGTTGCAGCATGGGTGAAAATCATGGATGCTGATCGGTACGATTTGATGTAAAATAATATTTAGAACAGCTGCTGGTACAGTCTTGAATAATTGTGGATTGAGCTCATCAGCTGAGAATAAATCAGGTGCATCGGCAGAATTTCCGGTGCACTTTTTTTTTAAAAAACTTATTTTATTGAATCTGGGCGGATAGTTTGATTTTTTGAACCTGATCCGTACGATTTATAGAATATCAGGGATCTCAAGTCATAAAATCCCTGACTGTTCATCCTTAATACAACATGTAGTCAAACTATCTTACTTCAAAGCAATATGACGCTCGATTGTAAAATTTTGTAATTGAATCTGAAAGTACGCTATAATTTGGATCAATGAATCTATATTTCCTCATCAACTCTATACTATTATCCGGAGATAATAAATTAAAAAGTATTTCTCTACCAGGACGACAATTAAACATACTATTTCTCTGTAAACTACAATTTCTACTGTAACCACTTTCAATATAAAGCCATAAGTTAGCTTTTCGATTTAACTTAAATTTGACTTCCAAAAAAAATACTGTCTCTATCTATAGAATATTCACCATTTAAGTAGGAAGAGTTTTCTGGACGAGAAAATGAATTTAGGTCAAATTTTACGCTATCATCGACGATCAGCTGTGCATAATGGGCAAATTGAGTTCCCCTATAAGGGATATTTGCACTATCTACAGCACTAAGTTCAATTATTGGTGAAAATCTATAATCGCTTGCATCATAAAATTACCCAGTTTTTTGATCATACAATAACTTATGGAACTTTGAAGAGATGGTAATCGTATCGCCGATATTATAATAGGGTTTGTAAGGATTGATTGACACAGGTAATTTAATATCTCCAGGACAATTTGATCCAGAATCTATGCATGAGTATAATGAGAAAAAAAGGCAAAGCAATTTATTAATTTCAAGTACATAATATCAATATGAATTGAATAAATTTTCTAAATCTTGAACTAAGCTTGGATTGTTGCTACTAAATGTTGATTTGAATTTTGTATAAAAATTGTTAGGGGATTTGGTACTTTATCCTAGTAAATTGAATATCTGACTGCTGTCAAATCCCTGTACATTGTCATTGACAGGAAAGCCACCAAAACAGCAATAGCCTCCTTTGTATTGTATCCCGAATGGCTCAGCATCTTTGAGATCTTATAAGACACCACAAGGCATATGTCCATTTTCATGATTTCGTATTTTATCTAAATAGTAAAACAATGGTAAAAAATGTATTGCAGAATAGTGTTTTTCGGCAAAGAACCAACCTACACGATAAGCCCAAGCTTTTGATATATCGACTATGCCTCCCGACTGGTGGTATGGATTTCCGCCATGAAACAAGATGCCGTTTTTCTCAGTTTGCACCAAATCTATCCAAAACTGGGCCCCGCCTTGATGAAGTGAGATGCATGAGCCGTCTCGTGATAGGTAAGCGCCTTTATCGATCCGAATTTATAGAATTGGCTTCCAATGAAATTATAAGTTTAGATGCCTCAGCGCCATAGTAAAAATGATCAATTGAAATCCTAAATATTTTTCTATATAAAATGCCTCATCTAATTTACACAAACAACATTGATTGATAGAATTATTCAAGATATTCCATCAACAAATATAGAGTAATCGATCTAAAAACAAAATTTAAATCGGAATACATTGCAATTTGTAGTGGCTAGTATCTGTAAATTCTATTTATTCTATTAGTATTTCTGGTCGCATCATTTAATTCAACTCAATGGTCGATATAATACCCAGACTTACTAATTTAGTTTAATAGTCCTCATCAGAGAAATGAAATTATTCATCATTTGACAAAATTTATTTGCTGTATATAAACTTAAAGCATACACTGGTTATTAATTATTCTTGATGAAGCATATTGTACTATTTCCGCTATTGATTTGTCTGCCTTTATGGATGTTTGCACAAACAGACCCAGCAGATTTTGGCTCAATCTCTAAAAAATTGGAACGAGTTTCGTTTTCCGGATATGGTGCCATGAATTACTATAATTTCAATTGGCAGACAGACTCTATAAAGAGGAATGCTATTGATAATGAACGTTTTATACTTGATTTTGCTTATCGTTGGACGGATCGAATCAAACTCAATACTGAGTTGGAATTCGAACATGGGGGGACTGGGGTCAGTGTGGAATTTGACCGATTCGAAGAATTCGGAGAGTTTGAGTACGAAGTGAGCAAGGGAGGTGAGGTCTTGATTGAACAAATGAATGTAGAGTTTGGATTGAAAAAGGACATTCAGCTTCAAATAGGAAGAGTGAAGATGCCTTTTGCAATGATGTTTGAGAAAGATGAGCCTACAGATTACCTTACCGCTGTTATTTCTGAAACTGAAATTCAAATACTCCCTGAAAACTGGACCGAAAACGGTTTATTGTTGTACGGCAAATTTGGAAAGAAAAGAAATTGGCAATGGCAGCTCTCTTTGGTTAATGGTTTGGACAACAGTAATTTTAATTCGAATAACTGGATCAAACGTGGCAATCAGAGACGATTCGAAATGGTGAATGCTGAAAATTTTGCCTTATGTGGAAGATTGGATTATAGAAAAAGCAAAGTTTTCTTGATTGGCATTTCTGCTTATGGCAGCAATTCATCATCAGCCAACAGGCCTAAACCGGACCTAAACATTCAGACTCCGATCGGAATGGCTGAGCTACATGTTCAGTATAATCATGAGCCTATTCAGCTGAGTGCGATGGCTTTTTATGGAGAACTGGGAAATTCAGAAGCATTGTCAAATCAAAATCGCAATCTTTCAAATAATCTGAATGTCAAACGAACTCCGGTAGGTGCTGCTGCTATTGGAGGATTTTTTGAGGCAGGTCTTTCCATTTTTGGCGAAAAAGGTTTGCTTCTGACGGAAATGAAAAGAGACTTTTTACTATTTGGACGATTTGATTATTACGATACGCAGTTCAAAACTCAGGGATTAATTTTCAATAATCCTCGTTGGGAACGACAATCCTGGACTGTGGGTATGGTGTGCAAATGGATAGACGAAGTTCATTTTAAGGCTCAGTATTCTGATAGAGTTGTAGGTGCTCCGGCACCAACCAGTGTGCAAGGAGGCAGACACGAACGAACATTTATTGCCGGTTTTGCGTTTGAATTTTAATTATAAAAATTTAACCTAGAATGTAATGATTAGAACCAAGATTAACCAATTGATATATTGCTTGACGATAAGTATTTTATTGTTTGCTACCTGTAGGAAAGAAGAAAATATTACAACAGATTACAGCAAGATCTTGCTGAATTTAGCTAATGATGTGATACTTGTCACCTATGCTGAACTGGACACAAAAACCCAGGATCTGGTTACTGCCCTGACAAATTTAGAAACTCACCCTTCTGAAACAAATTTGGAACTTGCAAGACAAGCTTGGCGTGATGCTCGCGTTCCCTGGGAGCAGTCAGAAGGATTTTTATTTGGACCAGTTGACCAACAAGGTATAGATTCTGCTATTGACAGTTGGCCTGTCAACCAACCGGATCTGGATGCGGTGTTGGCAAGCCCGGAAGTGCTCTCAAAAGCCTATATTGATGGATTGGATGGGACACTGAAAGGCTTCCACACCATCGAGTACCTCATTTTTGGAGTTGGCGGTTCAAAAAGCTTTAACAGTTTTACTTCGCGCGAATTCGAGTATCTGCGAGCTTGTGCACAGAGTCTTGAGGGTGCTACACAACAATTGTATTATGCCTGGAAGCCGGATCAGCACAATTTTCTAGCAAATGTAATCAATGCTGGAAAAACAGGTTATACCAGCGTTTATCCTTCCCAGAAGGCAGCGTTGGAAGAGATAGTGAATGGTTTGGTTGTGATTGCCGATGAGGTAGCTAACGGCAAGATCAATGACCCACTGAGCCAGCAAAACGTTAATTTGGAAGAAAGCAGATTCAGTTCTAACTCTAAGCAGGATTTTGCCGATAATATCAGAAGCATTCAGAATGCATACACAGGAGTTTACAAAGGAAGTACAGGCTTAGGGATTTCGAATGTCATTTCATCGTCCAATAGCCTTGCTGACAAGAAAGTAAAACAGGACATTGAAGATGCTATTATAGCAATTGAGTCCATCCCGGGCTCATTCACCTCAGCGATTTTCAATGCTAAATCAAGCGTTGAAAATGCCCAACAAAAAGTTCGAAATTTGCAGCAGACCCTGGAAGAACAAATATTGCCAATCATTTCAAATCTTTAAAAGATGATGCGTTTGAATGTTGTCTTGTTTGCATTAGTTTGTGCCTTCTTTGGATGCAAGAATGAGGTAACGGTACTTGAGGAAGTGGAGGACTTAAAATTAGGAGGGGAAACTTCAATTACCGGTACATTTATCAAAATTTTCGAACAGCCTGCTCCAAATTTGAGTTCTACAGAACTGGATTTTCATCGCGATGCAGACAAAGCGTTCGGCGATATATTCGTGACAGCACCCAATTTCATCAATGGTGGTCTGGGACCTGTGTTTAACCAAAATTCCTGTGAAAGTTGTCACCTCTCTAATGGCCGATCACCTTTCCCTATTGATGCCAATGACTTAAGAGGACTGTTGATAAGGATTAGCGTCCCGGGAGCTGAACCTACTGGAGAACCATTGGGGATACCAAATTTTGGGGGGCAGCTTCAAACCAAAGCCTTATTTGGCAAAAAGGCTGAAGCCAAATTAGAGTGGCAACATTATTCCGCTACTTTGCAGTATGTTGATGGCGACCAGATCACTTTGACAAAACCGAATTTTAGCCTTGTCAATCCGTATTTACCTTTACCGGACCATTATCTTATGTCTCCGAGAATAGCGCCTCCTGTGATAGGATTGGGGCTGATCGAAGCCATTTCAGAATCCGATATATTGACTCTGGCAGATCCAGATGATTCTGATGCAGACGGAATCTCAGGAAAAGCGAATTGGGTATGGGACCACCACACCAATGGCAGGTCTCTGGGAAGATTTGGGTGGAAAGCAGGACAACCGAGTTTATTGCAACAAACAGCGGGAGCATACAATCAGGATATGGGTATTACCAATCCCAGGTTTCCAATAGAAAATTGCTTCGGACAAAGTCAAATGGACAACATAATGGATGACCCTGAGATAGACGAGAACACATTGAAAGCAGCAACTTTTTATACTCAATCACTTGCGATTCCACAAAGGAGAAATACTACTGATCCACAGGTGAGGAAAGGAAAGAAGTTGTTTTATGACCTGAACTGTACAGCTTGCCACCAACCTAAATTTGTGACAGGAACACATGCAGAGTATAGTTTTCTTTCTAATCAAAAAATCTTCCCATACTCAGATTTGCTATTGCATGATATGGGTGATGGGCTTGCCGACAACCGTTCGGAATTTGACGCCAACGGAAACGAGTGGCGCACTCCACCACTTTGGGGCTTGGGATTGACTAAAATTGTAGGAGGTCCAAATGCAAATTACCTCCATGATGGCAGGGCAAAAACCCTTGAAGAGGCTATCATGTGGCACGGTGGCGAATCTGAGACCAGTAAAGAAAATTTCAGAAAGCTGAGTAAAACAGACAGGCTTGCTTTGGTCAAGTTTTTGGAGAGCTTGTAAGCTTGTAAATTCAATTAGAATTTTGTGCTTTTATTTATTCGCCCGATAGCTGCATTTTAACCTATTGACATAGGAAAAGATCCTTGCCAAAGGCGTGAAGATTCTATTTAAGTTCTTGCAAACACCAGAATCCCAAATACATCATCTCGCTCAAATACGGATATGTGGAATAGCATTTCCAAGTCAATACTTCACGATTAATCTCGAAAGAAATCCAATGGATTGAAATAACAGATCATACCATCGACAGAGAAGTCGATGCATTTTGCAGATCGAACGTTAGATTCTTTATCAGGATTCAGCTGCTGTAGATTCTGCTGCAGGAATCACAACTTGGCCTTTGTAGTACATGCTGCCTTCATGCCAATATGCATGATGATACATGTGTACTGCTCCTGTAGTCTTACATGTAGAGATCTGTGGCGCTTCTGCTTTATAATGCGTTCTGCGCTTTCTTTTTCTGGTTTTGGAATGTCTCCACTTCGGATTAGGCATTGCAAAAAAATTTAATCTGTTTCTTTCAGTTTTTTCAATTCGTCCCAAATTGGATTTTCACTGACCTCATTCAAGCTGTCCAACCTCTGTAGCACTAGCTCGTCGCACGGTTTTGGTTGCATCTCCTGACAGCCTTCCAACGCATTTGATAAAGGTAGAGAAAGGACAACGAAGTCATAAATCAATGGCGCTAACTGGAGCTCGTTTGCTTCCGGATGAATGTAGATGAGGTCCGGATCATCGCTCTCTTCATCACCATTTTTGAGAATAACCTTGTATAGACTTTTGATCGGTAGATGAATGGTGGATAGACACCTGTCACAAACCTCCTGAAGTGAACCGGCTAAATCAATAGACAATTCGCTCAAGTCCGGACGCTTGTTGAGCTCTAACGCTACCTCCATCTTCAACTTGTCTCCCAATTCTGATTCAAAATGCCTGAAAAAACTTCCATCCAGTTCAAATTCAAACTGATGCAGTCCATCTTTCATTCCTCTCAAGGGGATACAATAAGCCTTCAGTGAATCCATTTGAAGAACGTTTTCCAAATTTGGATTGCAAAGATACACTTAGTTTTTTATTTGTTGATTAAAAAAGACTACTTTTGCCCTATAAATCAAAAAAAATGGGAAAAGGAGATAAGAGAAGTGCTAAAGGCAAAAGAAATATCAAGTCTTACGGTAACTCTCGTCCTAAGAAAAAGTCCTGATTTCAGGTTCAAAAGTGCTATCAGCCTTCATAAAAAGCTGACGCTAGTTTATTGATGTCAATTCCTGTTTACCATCTTCTGATAGGTAACAGATTAAGGCAAATACCAGTCCCTAAGCCGTGTTTGGATATTTTCATTCCTCAAAGTGAAATTCAATTATGAAGATCTTGCACATCTCAGCGCTATTGCTTCTTTCATTATTACCTTCTTGCAAGCAAAATACATCTGCGAAGCAAAATACACCAAGAGACATCATCAGTTCCAATGCTGATACCACAGTCAGCCCGGCAAATGATTTCTTTTCATTCGCGAATGGCTCATGGGTGAAGAATAATCCCATTCCACCGGAAGAAACAAGCTGGGGAATTGGCAATCTGGTTGTCAACGACATTCAATCGAAATTGAAAACAATTTGTGAAGAGCTTTCTTCCCAATCAGCAGAGACAGGTAGTTCTGGACAGATGGTAGGTGATTTTTGGAAAACCGCTATGGATAGTGTCAAGTGTGACAAGTTGGGTATTCTTCCTTTGGAGACCATACTGGCTGAGATCGATGCGATCAACGACCTCCGAGGCTTGAGTAAAGTTATAGGAGAACTGCAAAGTATTGGTGTTTCAGCTCTGTTTGATATGTATATAGCTCAGGATGACAAGAACAGTGATAAAATGGCGCTTTACCTGTATCAGGGCGGAATTGGATTGCCTGATAGAGATTATTTTTTTAGAGAGGATGTAAGAACAAAATCTATACTAGAAGAGTATCCACATCATATCGAACGCATGCTGCAACTCTTGTCCCATCCAGTTTCGGTTGCCAAAGATCAGGCTGAAAAAATCGTGGCTCTTGAGACAATTTTGGCTCACAGTTCTCGTAAGCTGGAAGATTTGAGAGACCCTTATGCGAATTACACAAAGATGAGCATCTCCGCTCTCAACAAGCTATCTCCTTCTATCGATTGGAAGTCTATTTTGCAAATTTGGGATGCCGAAAATCTTGATACTGTGATCGTAGGTCAACCTGAGTTTCTCAAAACTGCGGACCATCTATTTGCCAAAACACCAATGGTGGTTTGGAAATCCTACCTTAAATGGAAGCTAATAAATGCTTTTGCGCCAACACTGAATTCTGGAGCAGACCAGGAAAATTTTGCATTCTATGGCAAAATAATTCGAGGCGCACAAATACAAAAACCGAGATGGAAGAGAAGCTTAAATGTGTTGGAAGTAAGTCTGGGAGACCAGTTGGGAAAAGAGTTTGTCAAAAACTATTTTGGCGAGACAGAAAAAAAACGCTACAGCGATTTGGTTGAAGCAATTCGTCAGGAGATGGAGTCACATATTCAAAAATTGGATTGGATGAGCCCTCAAACAAAAGAGAAAGCCTTGATCAAACTGAAAACCATGTCAAAAAAAGTTGGCTATCCTGACCGGTGGAAGAATTATGAGGGAATGAAAATCTCCAAGAATTCATTTTGCGAGAATGTAATTCAAGCAAGGAAATGGAATTTTAAAGATGAAATTAAGAAATTATTCAAACCTGTGGACCGGACAGAATGGGGTATGACTCCTCAGACCTACAATGCATATTACAATCCCAGCAATAATGAAATCGTGTTACCCGCTGCAATTTTTATTGTTCCCGGCACGAAAGACTCAGAACTCGATGATGCTACAGTCTACGGATATGCAGCTGCTTCTACAATCGGCCATGAAATGACGCATGGTTTTGATGATACAGGTAGGCAATATGACGAAATGGGCAATTTGCATAATTGGTGGACAGCTGAAGATGAGAGGCAATTCAATCTCAAGGCAAAAAAATTGGTCAATCAGTTCAATGATTTTGTTGTGTTGGATAGTCTCAAAGTCAATGGTCAGGCAACTTTAGGGGAGAATATTGCGGATTTGGGAGGAGTGGTTTTAGGTTTGGATGCATTCAAAAAAACTAAACAGTTTCAGGAAGGAAAATCAATTGATGGATTCACTCCAATACAAAGATATTTTATGGGATACGCATTGGGTTGGTTAAGCCATACCCGATCCGAAAGTCTAGCTGACCAAATCATGACAGATGTTCATTCACCGGCTTTTCTCAGGGTAAACGGACCTATGGCAAATATTCCGGAATTTTATGAAGCTTTTCATTTGAAAGCTTCAGACAAAATGTACAGAGCTGATAGTTTGCGAGTGAGTATTTGGTAATCCTTGATCCTTACAGGAGAATACTCGCTGAAATCAATTCATTGATTTGGGAAATTGAAATTTCATTTCCGAGTTTTAAAAAAAATTATTCATTACTAATCATTTATTGACATAAATTGGAAGTTCATTGCAATTCATCAATTAATCTAATCTTGATTTGGAAATTCTTTGTAATCTTTTCTAAATTATTATTAATTTGATTGATGTATGATGCTTTTCGTAATTGATGTGATTAAATGATGGTATTTTAAGTCAATTTGAACTATTCTTGTATTTTTGTCATCTATAGAAATAATGGAATCTCAATCATACTTTGCTGAACCGGAATACATCGAAATCATAGGTGCAAGAGAACACAATCTGAAAAATCTGAGCCTTAACATTCCACGCAATCAAATGGTCGTGATCACCGGATTGTCCGGTAGTGGAAAATCTTCTTTGGCTTTTGACACGATTTATGCTGAAGGTCAACGCAGATATATGGAGACGTTTTCACATTATGCGCGTCAATTTATTGGAAATTTGGAACGTCCTGATGTAGAAAAAATTGACGGTTTGAGTCCTGTGATCTCAATAGAGCAAAAAACGACAGGTTGGAACCCCAGGTCCACTGTCGGTACAATTACAGAAGTTTATGATTTGCTGAGATTACTTTATGCTCGTACCGCAGATGCCTATTCCCACATTACGGGAAAAAAAATGGTGCGATATTCTGAAGATCAAATGATAGCTCTTATCAAAGAGCAGTTTGATCAACAAAATATTGTCATTTTAGCTCCAATTGTTCGTGCCAGAAAAGGACATTACAGGGAGCTCTTTGATCAAGTGAGAAAACAAGGTTTTAATAAAGTTAGACTGGACGGTAAAATTATCGATTTGTCACCCGGATTGCAAACGGATAGATTTAAAATACATGATATCGAAATTGTGATCGATCGCATGCAGGTGAAAGAAGAGCGGATGGACAGATTGAGCTACAGTATCCAGACCGCACTTAAAATGGGTAATGATGTTTTATTTATTCTGGGTCAGGACAACAACGAATTGACACCATTCAGCAAAAAACTCGTTGATCCTGAAACCGGTGTGTCTTATGATGAGCCGTCTCCAAACACTTTTTCATTCAACTCACCTTACGGTTCATGCCCTCATTGCAAAGGGTTGGGTACAGTGCACGAAATTGATCTAAAGCAACTGATCCCAGATCCTGAGGTCAGCATTGCTGATGGTGGAATTGCCGCTATCGGTGAGTTGAGAGATAACTACACGTTTAAGCAGTTAAAGCAAATCGCAGATCGACATCATTTCACCTTGAAGACAGCCATTTCAAAAATTCCCAAAAAAGCCTTGGATACTATTTTGTACGGAGGAGATGATAGTTATCCATCACCTGCAAATGGATATTTGGAAGGAGTATATCATCTGGCTTCAGAAGGATTATGCAAGATGTTGCACAGATGGTACGAGGAGACAAGCTCTGAAAAAATAAGAAAATTTGCAGAAGATTTTATGGTGATTTCTTTGTGTCCTACCTGTGAGGGTAATCGCTTGAAGAAAGAATCATTATATTTCAAAATCGCTGATAAGCATATTGCCGATTTAGCGCGGATGGATATCTCTGAACTTTATGCCTGGTTGGAGAATGCCGAGAATACTTTTTCAAAAAAACAATTGACAATTGGAAAAGATGTTCTAAAAGAACTGCGAATCAGAGTTGGATTTCTAATGTATGTAGGTTTGGATTATCTCAGTCTCAATCGGTCAGCAGTCAGCTTATCCGGGGGAGAATCTCAGCGCACTCGTCTGGCTACACAAATTGGTTCGCAACTAACAGGTATCACCTATATTCTCGACGAACCATCCATAGGATTGCACCAAAGAGACAACCATCGTTTGATAAAATCTCTCAAAGAACTTACTTCAATAGGGAACACTGTCCTTGTTGTAGAACATGATAAGGATATTATGTTGGCATCGGATTATATTATTGATTTGGGTCCTGGAGCTGGTAAACACGGAGGTGAAATGGTCGCAGAAGGAACCCCGCGACAATTTTTAAAATCAAATTCGCTTACTGCACAATTTTTAAACGGAAATTTAAAAATCGAAATTCCAAAGAAACGAAGAAAAGGAAATGGCAATTTTTTAAAATTGTATAATGCCAATGGAAATAATTTAAAGCAATTGAGTTTAGCATTTCCACTCGGAACATTTATTTGTGTGACTGGAGTTTCTGGTAGTGGAAAATCGACATTGATCAATGAAACTTTATATCCAATATTGAGGGAGTATTTTTACAATAGTCTCCAACGGCCACTGGCATACGATAAAATAGAGGGAATTGATTTTTTGGATAAAGTTGTCGAAATAGATCAAAACCCTATCGGAAGAACCCCAAGATCAAATCCGGCAACTTACACCAATGTTTTCAGCGATATTCGCAATTTGTTTTCCAATCATCCCGAATCTAAGATCAGAGGATATAAACCGGGAAGATTTTCATTTAATGTGAAAGGAGGGAGATGCGAGACCTGTGAAGGTGGTGGAATGAGGGTGATTGAAATGAATTTTTTACCTGATGTTTACGTTCACTGCGAGAGCTGTGGAGGAAAAAGGTACAACAGAGAAACACTGGAAATATTATACAAAGGAAAATCCATTGGTGACGTATTGGATATGACAGTGGAGGAAGCAGTAGTATTTTTTGAACACGTGCCATCCATTTATCGAAAATTAAAAACATTGCACGAAGTAGGGCTGGATTATATTACTCTGGGTCAACAGGCTACAACATTATCCGGTGGTGAAGCTCAAAGGGTAAAATTATCAGAAGAACTTTCTAAAAAGGATACAGGAAAAACTCTTTACATTTTAGATGAACCTACGACTGGATTGCACTTTGAAGACATTAGACATTTATTGGCTGTATTGCAGCGCTTGGTTGACAAAGGAAATACAGTCATGGTTATAGAACATAATTTGGATGTGATAAAAGTTGCAGATTATGTTTTGGATTTAGGTCCCGAAGGTGGTAAGAATGGTGGTCAGGTAGTTGCATTTGGTACTCCGGAACAACTCACTAAAATAGAAAGCAGTTTTACCGGACAATACCTCAAGGTCGAACTTGGAGCAAATTTAATGTAAGGGCATTTAATGAATATGTTGATTCACTTTTCTAAACAAAAAACAAAGGATCTGAAAGTTTATATTTATTCAAAAAGTACAAGTCGGCAAGCTGACTTTGGATGCAAAATGACAGTTAAATGATCGTTCGTACTTTGCTCAAGTTGTATTTAGTAGCTCTAATTATATTTACGATTTTCAGACTGATATTACTAGGTATTCATTTTGAAGAAGCTTCTCATGCGATTTCTTTGATTCCACAAGCACTATTGATGGGTCTGAGGTTCGACATGGTAATTTTGGCGTATATCTTTGCTTTGCCAATGTTGGTGGCCGTAGTAGGGGAATCTTATTCAGGCAAAAACGCATCAAAAGCGTTCATTTACTTTGCAGGCACCATGTGTTTATTGGCTTTTATTGTTTCGACCATTGACATTATATATTTTGGGCAATATGCACAACGATTGAATTATGCAGTTTTCCATTGGATAGATTCACCTTGGTTTGTAATCAGATTGGTTGTACAGGATATTGCTTTTTTGTTGCCATTGATTGGCATTTTGATTATAGGCATATTGTGGATGAGGTATGTTCATTATTTGGCTTCGCGATCTGAGAAAAATGCATTAAATTGGATCTGGAAACTCGGACTCGTCTTTTTTTTATTTCTTTCTATGAGGGGAAGAATTGATATTAAATCTCCGATACGAGTCGGAACTGCGTATTTTTCAAACCATCATTTTATTAATGAATTGGGGCTTAACCCAAATTTTACATTGATCAGATCTGTGTTGGATCAACGACAAATTGTAAAAAATAAATTATCTCTTACCGACAATGAAAGAGCTGCGAATTATTTCAGGCAGTGGATAAACTCAAATTCTGCAGATCCATGTTCGATTGAAAGACAAGTCCGATATACAGCAGCCAGCAGAAAAAACATCATCCTCATTCTGATGGAAAGCATGGGAAAATGTTGTTTTACTAGCCAAATGAAATTAAACACAACACCATTTCTTGACTCTCTTTCCGATTTAAGCAGAGTGTTTTCTCCTGTTTTCTCAAATGGTATTCATACTTTCAATGGAATATTCAGCACCTTATATTCTTTTCCCTCCATTTCAACCTATCACCCTTTAAAATTCTCTGAAAAGAAATACCACGGTATTCCTGCCGAGCTTAAAAAGCTAAATTATACCAATTTGTTTTTTACCACCCATGACGGTCAATTTGATAATATCGAGGGATTTTTATATAAGAATGATTTTGATAAAGTTTTTTCGGACGATGAATACAAGTTTGAAGATAAACACACGAACTTAGGTGTTGTGGATGATGTGATGCTTCGACATGCTGCTGACCTAATGGACCGTGAAACAACTCCATTTTTTTCGGTGCTCCTTACTTCGAGCCATCATACACCCTTTTACACTCCACCATATTTCAAACGCGAGTTTAGTGATGATCGGACCAATGCCATTCATTATGCAGACGCGGCATTGAGGATTTTTATTGAGAGGGCAAAAAAATCACCCTGGTACCAAAATAGTATTTTCGTTTTTGTAGCTGACCACGGGATTCCACAAACGACAGATTTACCTGTGGCGCTTAGTTATAATTCAATTCCATTCATTCTGTTTGATCCTTCAGTGACTGTCGGTAATTTGGTTTCTGGATTTGGTACCCAAATCGACGTAATGCCTACGATACTTTCTTATTTAAATTTGAGCTATACGAACAATACTTTTGGTGTGGATTTAAACAACAGTAAGCGGGATTTTGCTATTTACAATTATGATGACCGTTATGCGGTGATAGATTCTTCATTGATCTTTGTACAAAAGTATGATAGATCGTTTGCAGGAGTTTATTCACTTAAAAATGCTGAGGCAATCAATTGTAAAGAGTTATCACAGGAATGTGACAAATTGAAAAATGCCGGTCAGAGTATTCTGCAATTTTATAGCAATTTTGAAGCAAATTGTATGAAGTAATGAATTACTATCGCACTAAGGCATAGTGAAGTTCATTGTAGTAATTTCCGTTTTTATAAATGGATTTTGTGGAGCTGCCTTCAAAAAGAAAACCGTTTTTTTCCAAAACTTTCGTCGATGCTTTGTTGTAGTCGAATACACTCGCATATATTCTAACATATTGGAAATTTGCAAAAGTATATTCTACCATGATCGCTACTGCCTGCGTTGCAATCCCTTTGTTCCAATGATCTTCAGAAATGAAGTAACCCAACTCTGCTGATTTTCTATAGACATCCTGCCCTGGATGAATGCCAATATTACCTACATAATGATCATTACACAGAATAGCCATTAGTTGTGAAGGTCTTGCAGAAATCGCCTTTTGGAGAAATACCTCAGCATGTTCAGAAGTATATGGATGCGGGAAAGCATCCCGGAGATTTGTATAAATGTTTCTGTTGTTAGCGATTTCTATCAGTCGATCCTTGTCAGTTAGAAGGAAAGGTCGAATTGAAATTTTGTCTGTCATCCGGCAGAAATAAGGTTTTAATAAAAGATCGAAATTGAGCAATAAAACAATATTTAAAAGCTATTTGTTTAAGCCCTTAATTTTGTATTTTTACGCAGCATGACGGTAAAATATGACCTTGGCGATTTCAAGATGGCAATCCTCTTTTTTACGAGGACTGCCAAAGTCGAGGCTATGGCCAAAATCTTTTCTGCACATGGAGCTTCCAATCTAAATCTTATCCGATCTTTGATTTGTCACACAAGATCTGAACTTCAAAAGTCCGGTTATGATTATTTTGAGGTAGACGAAACAATGCAAGAAGGTGCTGACTTTGCTGAGAAATTGAATAATGCTTTTGATAAAATATTTTCTTTAGGCTACGAGCGTGTGGTTGCCATAGGCAATGATTGTCCTTCAAATGACGCCACCAATCTTAAATTGGCTCTTCAAAATTGGTCTGCAGACTGTCCACTTTTGACGGGTAAGACTCAGAGAGGAGGAGTGTATTTGTTAGGACTAACACAGGATGCTTTCGAGAAAATAAATTTCAAAAAACTTCATTGGCAGTCTGAATATTTGTACTCGGATCTGGTAGCCTATTGTCGGAATTTAAATCTGGGAGTGTTCGAAACATCTGGGCTTTCTGAGGTTAATGAGTTAAAGGATTTTAGTACTTTTAATATTCAAAAATTGAGCTTTGCAATATTTAGGATATATTCTGAAGTTTGTAAAGCTTTGGTTAGAATCATTGAAATTAAAATTATATCTGCACTATCCCCAGATATCATCGCTCCATACTCGGATCGTGGACCTCCTCGGACTTCACAATTATAGGAATAGTTTTAGCACCCTTGTTTTTCGTTATATTAATTCATTAATTATAAATTCATATCTTATTTTTATGGAAAGAACTACTTATTATCAACCAAAGGATCTAAAAAATTTTGCCAATATATCGAAGTGGGATGGAGAATTGGGAGATGCATTTTTTAAGTATTATGGAAAAGTATTTGCTGAAGGAGCCCTGACTGCTCGTGAAAAATCATTGATTGCATTGGCAGTTGCTCACGCTATTCAATGCCCATATTGTATAGACGCATATACACAAGATACAATGGAGAAAGGCTGTGATGAGGAACAAATGATGGAAGCTATCCATGTAGCTGCGGCTATCAGGGGAGGAGCTTCATTGGTACATGGCACTCAAATGATGGCTAGATTTGATGAGCTGAATATGTAATCTTTTAATGGAAAATTCATTATGCATTCACAGAAATCACTGCATGCTCAAAAGCATGCCCTGGCTGTTTCTTCATATCAATTGAAAGTACTCAATCCTGTTGTTGAGAATCACCAGCATTTCATTTCATTCTCAGATGCTTTATCGAAGAATGATTTGTTCCCTTTGAAACCTGTTCCCTTAGAAATATTTCAGGTTAATCTCGGGAAAATGTGCAATCAAACCTGCGCACATTGTCACGTGGATGCAGGCCCTGACAGAAAGGAAATTATGACCAAAGAGACAATGGAATTATGCCTCGAGATTTTGCAAAACACAAATATTCAGATAGTCGATTTAACAGGTGGAGCGCCTGAAATGAATCCTAATTTCAGATGGTTTGTGGAGGAAATTTCTAAATTGAATAAAAAAATATTAGTGCGTTGTAATCTCACTATTATTGTTTCAAATAAAAAATACAACGATCTTCCAAAATTTTATTCAGATCACAAGATAGAAGTCATTTCTTCTTTGCCGTATTATACACAAACCAGAACAGATAAGCAACGAGGTGATGGCGTATTTGATGCTTCAATCCGGGCATTAAAACTATTGAATGCTGAATATTATGGAGTTGAAGGTTCCGGCAAAATTCTCAATTTGGTTTACAATCCAAGTGGAGCATTTTTGGCAGGAGATCAAAAAACTCTGGAAGCTCAATTCAAGAAGGAATTGTTAAATCGTTTTCAAGTACATTTTAATCAATTGTTTTGTATAACGAACATGCCGATTTCCAGATTTCTTGACTATTTAATTCAAAGCGGAAATTATATAGAATATATGCAGAAATTAATTGATGCATACAACCCTTTGGCAGCAGAAAGAGTCATGTGTAGAAATACTATTTCTGTGTCCTGGGATGGATATTTGTATGATTGTGATTTCAATCAAATGTTAGATTTGAAAATAGATCTTGCGAATGCAGTTCATTTGAAACAATGGAACGAAGAGATCTTACAAGGTAGAAATATTATCGTCAATCAGCATTGTTTTGGTTGCACAGCAGGTAGCGGATCTAGCTGCGGAGGGGAGGTAGTTTGATTACAATGCAGAAAGCATAGTATTCTTGATTTAATCTGTATATGATTTTGCGCTTAAATTGAGAAGAGCTAATTGTAAAAAACAAGACAGAAAATTGGACTACAAAAGTTTCCATCGCGCGCTAATTCGGAATTTGCACCATTTTAGTATCCTGTAGTATGCCTTGTAAACATATGAAAATCAATGCGTTAGGAAATATTGCTGAAAATAGATTGCATTTTGCTGAGTAAAATGTATTATCTTTGCGTCCCTGATTAATATAAGGTCTTTAGGTATGTCAAAAAAGCGCATTCTTTTCATTACACAGGAGATGGATCCATACCTGGACCTCGACGGCATTGGCTCATTAATCCAGAAGCTTCCCGCAACTGCACAAGATGAAGGCATGGAAATTCGAATCCTTATGCCGCGATTCGGAGTGATCAATGAACGAAGACATAGACTACACGAAGTTGTTAGACTTTCGGGAATGAATATCATTATAGACGACGATGATTATGCACTTATTATTAAAGTAGCTTCATTGCCCGGAAGTAGAATTCAAGTGTATTTTCTAGACAATGACGAGTTTTTTAAGAGAAAAAATGTTTTCCTTGATGATGAAGGACAACCCATAGATGATAATCAGGAGAAAACTGTTTTTTTCTGCAAGGGTGCACTCGAGACAGTAAGAAAATTCGGATGGTCTCCTGATATTGTGCATTGTCACGGATGGATGACAAGTCTTATCCCATTTTATTTGAAGACAGCATACAAAAATGATCCAATCCTTAAAGGAGCCAAGGTAATTTTTTCAATTTATGAAAAGAACATTGATTCCACATTTACAGACGAGTTTATCAAGAAAGCCGCCATCAATAATCTCAAGCAAGATCAACTTGCCGCATTTAAGAATGGCACCGGCATCAATCTATATAAAGGTGCTATTCAGTATGCAGATGGAATTATAAATGGGAGTCCCGACTTAGAAGCAAATATTCAAAAATCTATTGAGGAATCTAAGAAACCATTTCTTCAAACGGAATCAGAAGATTATTTAAAAAGCTACATTCAGTTTTATAAGAATTTTATCTCATAAAGCGTTTGAATGTGCAAAGCATCAAAACTTATATGTTGAATAAAAAATCTACATTTTTCGGATTGGTTATAACTTGTCTGATAGGTTTGGGGATTTCCTGTAACAAACTGGAAAATGCCGGTGGAGATTTGCTAAATGGTGAATGGATTCATGCTGACGGATTGGATTACAGTAAACTTTCAGCCTCAGGATACAAGTGGGATAGCATTCTTACATTTGAACCAAATCTTTCCTACGTTCTCAATAATTTTTTGGTAGGACGGACAGACGGACCTGTTTTTGGAAAGACAGAGTATGGCTTCAATGCACAACTCAGATTTGTACCGGATAAAATTAATAATTTTCTGAAGCAACCCATAGATTCAATTGTACTCAGCTTGAAATATGATTCAACAGAATTCTATGGTCCTGTTGATCAACCGATGGATGTTGAAGTATTTGTGTTAGACCAACCCTTGGATATTTCGAATGTGTATTATGCAAACCACAAAGCATCAGCTTCAAAGAAATTGGGTGGTTTATATGGCTTTGTTCCAAACGGAAGAGATTCAATAGAAGTTCAACTCGTCAATCAAACAGTGAAATTGGCGCCTCAATTGAGGATGCGATTGGATACCGCATTATTTATGAGTATGCTGCGATCCTATCCGGATACAGTATACAATTCTGCAGATTATTTTGTCAAAGCTTTTCCTGGAATTGCAGTAAGACCGGCAAATTCAAAATCAGTAATTTCCGTTAATCCGACAAACATTGACAGCAAAGTAACTATATATTACAAAGCGACTGTAGATTCTGTTATACAATCTCAATTTGAATTTATCATTTCAACATCTAGTGTTCAAATTCCTTACTTTGATCATCAAACTGTGGGAAGCTATTCGGAACCTTTTGAAAAAAACACAGAAAAAGGAGATAGTTTGATCTATATCAATTCAGGAATAGGTACAGATGCACAGATTATAATTCCTTATGATACTTTTCTGCAAAAGAGGTTTATTAACTATGCTGTGCTTGAGTTTTATTCCGTGGAATTACCTGGGGATAACATAAACGTTTACAAGCCTATCCGATATTTTAATCTGGATGATCTAAGTTCAGGAAAACCTGAAACCGTCATCGATCTTGCAAGGGCAAATGCTGCCGGAGGAGGTGTTTTTTCAGAACTGTTTTATCATTTGTATTTTGGATCAGTACCTGAAGAAGTTATTGGAACGAATCCAAAAGTGTACAAATACAAACTCAACATCACCAGTCACTTTAAAGAAAATTACAGATTGAGAAAAGACTTAAATTTGAGACTCTCTCCGCTTTTCAAAACAAGTTCAGCTAATAGATCTGTTTTAGGAGGTACTCAACATAGCCTATATCCAATGAAAATTAAGGTGACCTATTCTGAATAATGTTTAAAACACATTAACTTTGGTATTAATATGTGTGGAATTGTAGCATATATCGGCAAAAAAAATGCATATCCCATCCTTATGGAAGGATTGAGAAGGCTGGAATATAGAGGCTACGATAGTGCTGGAATTGCTCTCTTGGACGAAAGAATAGAAGTCTACAAGAAAAAAGGAAAGGTTCAGGAACTGGCTGACTATACAGATCCCAAAAAATTATTTGCCACAGTAGGTATGGGGCATACTCGATGGGCGACGCATGGAAAACCGGATGATATCAATGCACATCCACATTTTTCTGAATCCGAGAGATTAGCTATCATACACAACGGAATTATTGAGAACTATTCCACTTTAAAAACTGCCCTTCTCAGGATGGGTCATAGATTCAAAAGTGAAACTGATACTGAAGTTCTGGTACACCTAATTGAAGAAGTACAAAAAAGAGAAAATCTTAGCCTTGAAGACGCAGTGCGCAAAGCCTTATCGCGTGTACATGGAGCCTATGCTATCGTAGTATTGGACAAGCAAGACAAAACAAAAATTGTTGGTGCGAGAAAGTCAAGCCCTTTGGTAATTGGCATTGGGGATGATGAATTTTATATCGCTTCTGATGCATCACCTATCATCCAATACACCAAGAAAGTGGTTTATCTCAATGATGAAGAAATCGCAGTACTGTCGTTGACTAATGGTATGGAGATCACTACCATTGAAAATGAGGTACAAGAGCCGGTTATTCATAAACTGACAATGAGCCTTGATGAAATAGAGAAAAGCGGTTATCCACACTTTATGCTCAAGGAGATATACCAACAACCCCAGACTATATCAGATTGTATGAGAGGCCGGTTGAATGCAACTGAAGGTTGGGCAAGGCTGGGTGGATTGCAGGAACATGCAAACCGTGTTGCCAACGCAAAGCGTATAATTATAGCTGCATGTGGCACCAGCTGGCATTCTGCTTTGATTGGGGAATATCTGATCGAAGAATTGGCTCGCATTCCTGTAGAAGTAGAGTATGCTTCCGAGTTCAGATATCGTAATCCAATCATTGGAGAGCACGATGTTGTGCTGGTGATTTCTCAATCAGGAGAAACCGCTGATACATTGGCAGCAGCAGAGTTAGCCAAATCACATGGAGCTCTTGTTTATGGTATCGTAAATGTGGTGGGATCAAGCATAGCTCGTTTAACTCATGCAGGATCCTATACCCACTGTGGCCCGGAGATCGGTGTCGCCTCCACCAAAGCATTTACCGGACAAGTTACTTTATTGACATTGATGGCAATTGTCCTTGGGCATGGCAATGGATCTCTGAGCAATTCATATTATCACGAGTTGATAGCCAACCTTGCCAGCATTCCGGAGCAAGTGGATACAGTGCTGAAGTCAGCTGACAAGATAAAATATCTCGCAGGTGAAATCAAGCACACCAATAATGTACTTTATCTGGGAAGAGGATTTAATTTCCCGGTTGCACTTGAAGGGGCACTGAAACTCAAAGAAATTTCGTATATTCATGCTGAAGGTTATCCTGCAGCTGAAATGAAGCACGGACCTATCGCCCTTATCGACGAAAACATGCCGGTAGTGGTGATAGCGACCAATATAAGTGCTTACGAAAAAATTGTTTCCAATATCCAGGAGGTGAAAGCTCGAAAAGGAATGGTCATTGCATTGGTTACTGAAGGTGATACTGAGATCAAAAAAATTGCAGACCACGTTATTGAGATCCCTCATACCCTCGAACCATTTACACCATTATTGAGTGTAATACCTTTGCAATTATTATCCTATCACATTGCTGTGATGCGTGGTTGCGATGTTGATCAACCTAGAAATCTCGCAAAATCTGTAACAGTTGAATAAAAAATGAGAGAAGTTAGTTTTCTGTATAATACTCAAAATGCACGTCTGATCATGCCTGAATATGGACGGACGGTTCAAGATTTAATTTGGCATTGTAAGCGAATTGAAGAGGATGGATATCGCCAAGCTTTTGCTGAAAGCGTCATCGAAATCATGCAGATCATGACTCCATACAACAGGAATATTGAGGAAAATAGAAAAAGACTTTGGCATCATTTGTTCAGGATAGCAGAGTATGATATCAAGGTGACACCACCGCCAGGATGCGAAGTGACCGCAGAATCTGATACTATCCACCCGGAAAAAGTAAAGTATCCAAGAATCAACAATCGCAACAGACATTATGGATCTTATGTCAGCGATTTGATCAAAAAAGCTGTTGAGATCGAACCGGGCCAAAAACAAGACGAATTTGCAATGATTATTGGGTCCTTCATGAAATTGGCAGTAAAGACCTGGAATAAAGAGCACTATATTAACGACGAGGCAGTCAAAAATGAATTGTATTCGATGTCAGGAGGAGTCTTGCAACTCGATCCTGAAGTATCTCTCGATAGCTTTTCTGCAAATCCTAAGTTTCAAAAAAGAGTTGGACAAGTTCAAATGTCCAAACTCAATCCAAATTATAAGCAAAAACAAGGCATCAACAAGAATAAAAACAAGAAGAAGAAATTTAAAAAATATCAACCGGGTCTGTAATACAGCTCTGCGTTTTGACAATTTCATTCGCCTTAAACCTTTTTTGATTTTTTCTGACCGGTTCTGTTATTCACAATACAGCTTCTACACTGTATTATTTTAAGATGATTGACACACCAGTTTTTAGCTCAAACTAAATATCAATGATTTTTGATGTTTTTAAAAATTGATTTAGTATTCTAGCTCTCAAGTCAAATTTTGTAGATTATTTGGCTCCTAATAGAATTTTAACTGCAAAATCCGAATATACTGCACTAGCTACCAGAAAATTTTTACTTGAATATTCAAATTGTAATAGACGTGCGGATTTAGATATTCCAAATGATCATAGCAATTAAATATGAATTTAAGTTCAATCTATTGGCTCAAATAAGGTGAATCCTATCATTATGAATCTATCCCATCGGCTGTCCAAAAAATCTTCATACATTAGACTAAACTTTTAGAAATTTACCTATTGGTTATGATTATTCTTCACTCTTTTTAATCAAATAAACATGAAAGATGAAATGCTTGATCTGTTGAAGTCTGAAAATGAAAATCTACAGAAATTACACAGTATCGTAAGTAAAGCCATTCGAGAAGAGAAACTAGTCATGGAGAACCTTTTGCATCCACCAAAAGACATCTTGACAGGAGGGCAGAAAGTGTCAGATAAAATGGCCCGATTTGGAGGGAGTTGGAGTTTTATACTAATCTTCTTTTGCATATTGCTTGTATGGATCAGCATCAACGTATTTTTGCCCGTTCAAAGTCGATTTGATCCTTATCCATTTATACTGATGAATTTAGTACTCTCATGTGTGGCAGCCATTCAGGCACCAATCATAATGATGAGTCAAAATCGACAGGAGGAAATAGACCGCAAAAGAAATGAGAATGATTTTCTGATCAACTTAAAAGCGGAGATGGAAGTGAGAATGATCAATCAAAAAGTTGACCTTTTGCTGGAAGAGCAAATCAAGATTTTGATAGAAAGTCAGGCGAAGCAATTGGAAATATTGAAAACCATCGAACAAAAAATTGAAAGCAGTAAATAAATTGTATGACATTAATTGATTTTGGCACCAGATTACTCGTTGGGCTGGTTGCAGGGTTTATCATTGGATTTGAACGTCAGTGGAATTATAAATCGGCAGGTTTAAGAACCAATACATTGGTTTCATTGGGGTCCACTATTTACGTAGTCTTGTCCATCAGTATTACCAATGCTGCTGGAGATGTCACGAGGATTATTGGTCAGGTAGTTACCGGAGTCGGCTTCCTGTGCGGTGGGGTTATTTTTAAGGAAGGTTCTAGTGTTCATGGTCTAACCACTGCAGTGACGATCTGGTGTAGTTCAGCAGTAGGTTGCCTGGCTGGAGCAGCCTATTTTAAAGAAACAATGATAGCGACTACACTTGTGGTTTTTGTAAATGTAATCCTGAAACCTATTGATAGTTGGTTGAACAGATCTAAGCCAAACCAAAGAATTCAGTCTTCACAACCTAATGGGCCAACTATGTGATAAATAGGTTTATAATACTGTAATCATTCACAGTTCTAACGTAGAGAGGGCAACCAGCTTTACCTTCTGGAATAGTTTGGCGACTCTTTGGTGATCGTAATATTGTGTGGATGGCTTTCTGTAACACCTGCGTTGGTGATCCTTACCATTTTTGCATGTTGGAGATCACTTATAGTTTTAGCCCCTACGTAACCCATGCTGGCTTTGAGTCCACCGATATATTGAACCATGATCTCACTTACCTTTCCTTTGAATGGAACGCGGCCTTCGATGCCCTCCGGCACCAACTTCTTGATGTCTTCTTCAACATCCTGGAAATATCTGTCTTTAGAACCTTTTTGCATACTGCCCAGAGATCCCATACCTCTATAAACTTTGAATTTTCTTCCATCGAAGATGATGGTTTCCCCTGGTGCTTCCTCTGTTCCAGCAAACAAGGATCCTGCCATGACGGTACTGGCTCCTGCTGCCAAGGCTTTGGGGATATCACCGGTGTATCTGATTCCACCGTCTCCAATCACAGGAATGCCTTTCTTTTTCAAAGATTGGGCTGCTAGGCTGATTGCTGTCAATTGAGGAACACCAACACCTGCGACCACTCTTGTTGTACAGATCGAACCCGGTCCTACACCAACTTTCACAGCATTGACCCCGCATTCAGCAAGGGCGATTGCAGCCTCTCCTGTGGCAATGTTGCCCGCAATGATTTGTAGGTATGGATGTTGTCTTCGGACGGTTTTGACCATGTCAAGTACACCCTTAGAATGTCCATGAGCTGTATCAATACAAATGACGTCGACATCGACTGAGACAAGCGCTGCAACGCGATCTAATGTATCTTCAGCGATGCCAACAGCCCCTCCAACGACTAATCTTCCCAGTTGGTCTTTACAAGAGTTAGGGTAGCTTTCCAGTTTCATGATGTCTTTGTATGTGATGAGACCGATTAGTGTACCATCGTCTTTGATGACAGGTAATTTTTCGATCTTGTGCTTCTGCAGGATCAGTCTGGCTTGTTCCAAAGTCGTACCCGCCGGAGCGGTGATGAGGGGTGTTTTGGTCATTATTTCTGCAATGGGTCTGCTCGGATGGACCTCAAATCTCAAATCCCGGTTGGTCAATATCCCTACCAGTTTGTTGTTTTTTTCCACTATAGGTATACCGCCAATTTTGTGTTGCGACATCAGCTGCAATGCATCCAATACTTTTGAGTCCGCCATGAGCGTGACCGGATCTATGATCATGCCGCTCTCGGATCTTTTTACACTGCGAACCTGAGCTGCCTGAGCGTCTATGCTCATGTTTTTATGGATAATTCCAATACCACCTTCTCTGGCCATTGAAATGGCGAGATCTTTTTCTGTGACTGTATCCATTGCTGCAGAGACAATCGGTACGTGTAACAGTATATCAGTGGTTAATTTTGAACTGATGTTTGTTTCTCGGGGCAAAACTTCCGAAAACGCGGGGACGAGTAAAACATCGTCAAAAGTGAGGGCTTCAAGTGTTGGAAATTGGGATGCGAAAAAGTTTGATTCCATGTGCAAAGATAGGGAAAGAAATTTTTGTGGGTTCAAATTTTTATAAGATATTGCGAAGGCTGAAACTGTAGAAATTTGAAGCAATTCATAACTTGTTATACGATAATGGAAAATTACATTTCGATCAAAATAAAATTAGCTCCCGAATCAATAGAGGAGTGGATAGCTTATCTGAGTGATATCGGGATTGAATCATTTTGGGAGCAGGAAGATGGCTTGGAGGCATTTGTGCCCACAAATCAAGTGGACGAAAAATTCAAATCTGAGCTACATAAATTGACTTCAAGTAAAAATATAAGTTATCAGGTCAATACACATGATTCTGCAGATTGGAATAAAGTTTGGGAATCAAATTTTGATGACATCGTTTTGAGGGATAAGCTTCAGATCAGAGCGCCTTTTCATGAGCGGAGATCAGAATGCGCTGAACAATTATTGATTTCTCCCAAGATGGCTTTTGGCACCGGTCATCATGCCACTACTTCTATGATTTTGGAATGGATGATGGATCTGCATTGCACCGGAAAAACTGTGCTCGATTTTGGTTGCGGTACAGGTATCCTTGGGTGTTACGCGTTAATCAAAGCAGCAAAATCCGTTTGTTTTATTGATAATGAAATAGAGGCTGTAGAAAATGTCAGAGAGACCTTAATGCTCAATGATTTGAAGAGTGATAGCATCTATCTTGGGTCAGCAGAACAAATCCCTTCCGGACAACAATATGACCTTATACTTGCAAATATTACTCGCAATGTACTATTGGAATATGGCAGTATTCTTTCAGATCACCTTCTCTCCGGAGCTAGCTTGATTGTTTCAGGATTTCTGATGGAGGATGTTGAAATAATGACTGCTAAATTTAATACTTATGGATTACACTTGGTAGATAAAATGCAAAAATTGGATTGGGCTGCTCTCGTATTTCTGAAAGAAAAGGAATAGAATAAAGTTTCCTGCGGCAGTAGCTTGCAACATTTAATTCAGAGTGTAATTTTTTTTGATTATCGGAAAAAACAAAGCGGGGCCGATTGAGTATCAACCCCGCTTTCCTAATCCCCGTGGAAAAACGAATCAATTAATTATTCTACTACAATCTTTTTGTTTGGTGCTGAACTTGGTGTTTTTTTAACCATAGTCAATTTCAGAATCCCATTTTCATAGTTGCCTGTAATATTTTCCTGATCTACAGATTCAGGCAGCTTGTAAGATCTTTTGAATTGCTCGTAACTAAATTCCTTTCTAGAATACTTTTTGTCAGCTTGCTCAGATTCTTTTTTCTTTTCACAGCTGATGGTCAGATAATTATTTTCGATTTCGATATTGAAGTCGGATTTATTTAATCCCGGAGCGGCTAATTCCAATTGGAAATTTGTTTCTGTTTCGTGGATATTTGCAGGAGGTAATCCTGTATTGAATAATTGTCCACCTGCGGTATCTACTGCCTGAAATATTTCATCAAGCATATTTCCAAACTGATTGAATGCCGGAAAAAATGAAGGATATTGATTTGTTTTCATGATTGAAAAAATTTTAATAATGCGTTAGTTTAAAGAATTTCGATTTTTTTGCTTTGTTTTTGCTTTTTGGGTACTACGATATGCAATACTCCATCAGCAAATTTGGCACTCACTGCTCCTTCTTCCACTTCTTCCAAAAACTGTATGCTTCTGGAAGCTGGCCCTTGCCTGAATTCCTGGTGTAACCATGTTTTGCTTTCAGTAGAGTTCGGCTTCGTTTTCACCGTAAGAATTTGGTTTGCAAAATCTACACTTACCTCTTCTTTGGTCAAACCTGGAACAGCCATTTCTAATTCGTACTTGTCTTCAGTTTCCTGAATGTTAATTTTTAGTCTTAATGACTGGGATTGATGATCGAATCTTTTTCCCTGGTGAGGTCCACATGATCTGTGAGAACATCTTGTGTGCATTGGATACATTGTTTTAGTCCACATTTTTTTTCTTTTTTATTTGTTACAATTGTTTTCTTCCCTAAAGAATCAATGCTTGTGCCAGTAAGCTCCAACAGCTATAATGTCTGATTTAAGTCGCGATAAATGCCAAAATGGCATATTAAACTCAAACAATATGTCATAATGACATGAATCAATTCAAATTCAGCTTTAGACTCGTAATTGATTTCAGCAGCAGACCCGCTTAAAATAAAAAAGCCCACTCATTGGAGCAGGCCTTTCCAGAAATATGGTCGTTCCTTATTTATTGGAGAAATATTTCATCCCCATTTGTAATAAATCATCTGTGATATTTCCATCACCATCCTGATCGAGAAGTTTGCTGAACACTCCTAAACCTGGCATTTGGGCGGTTTGCTGTTGTGTAGCATTGCCCAATACATTTTGGATATTGGTCTCATTGATTTGGTTGTTGGCTCTCATTTTACCTAACAGACCCATAACTACCGGTGCAAGGCTGACGAGTAAACTCATCATCTTTTGAGGCTCTATTCCTAGAATCTGGCTAGCTCCCTGAACCGTTTGGTCTTGTCTATTTCCTAAAATATGCCCTAATATTCCTGATCCATCTGTTGTTCTTGGATTTGCTGCCGGTTGCTGCCCATTGACCATACCGAAAATATCATTCAGTATGCTTCCATCATGATCACGGTCCAATGCTCCCAGGATGGATTGTACTCCTGCGGCTTGTCCGGCATTGTTGGACATACCTTGTAGTATGGTTTGAATTGCTGATTTTCCTGCCATAGCACCTTGCTGAGGAGAAGATATTCCGGCTTGTTGAGCGATTTGGATAAGTGTGTCTTCTGGTAGATGTTGAGAAATAAGATCTGTGATTTGCATTGTAAACTTAATTTGTATTAGATTAGACAATTATAACACACAACTGGACATTTTAATTCCTTCTTATTGATGATTCAAGTTAAAAAAGTTCGGCAATTGGGCTTGTGCAATCTCAGTCAGCATAAGTTTCCAGCTTTACATATATGCATATTATATATATTAAATATTTACTTTTGTCGGATGAAGGCAAAGCAAGAAGGCATTGAAGGGCTGTCTCAGGATAATTCAGCTTTCTGGGATGAATTGTGTGGGAGTAGTTTCGCTCATGAACTTGGCATCGTAGAAGTTAACAAAGAAAATTTAAAGAAATTTGATGAAGCATTTTTCAGATATTATCCTTACCTCAAGCCTTATTTGGGAGAGATTCAAAGTGACAATAAAATTATTCTCGAAATAGGTCTGGGTTATGGTACAGTTGGACAAGATCTGGCAACACATGCGAAATCTTACACAGGTGTAGATATTGCAAATGGTCCGGTTGCAATGATGAATTATAGGTTGGCTGATAATGGATTGCAAAACCATTGCCATGCTGAACAGGGAAATGCTCTAGATTTAAAATTTCCTGACCAACATTTTGATCAGATTGTAAGTATCGGTTGCTTGCATCATACGGGTAATCTTAAGCTCGCGTTAGAAGAAGTTCAAAGGGTGTGCAAGCCCGGCGGGCTTATTCTTTTCATGGTATACAACCGATATTCATTAAGAACTTTGGCGGCACCTTTGATTTATTTGTTTTGCAGAGTTTATATGTTATTTAATCGGAAATTCAAAGTTCCATCTGAATATGGTGCATTCAAGAGATGGCAGCGGGATTCGCGGATGGATGGCTCGCCTCCACCTGCAACGGAATTCATAACTTTAGATGAGATAGGAAATCTATTTTCTCAATGTGAAATATTGAAAAAAGAAATCAGAAATTTAGGCAAGTTCAAGATACCTGGAACATCCGTTAAACTACGACACTATTTGCTTGGCTGGTTTGATCGGATATTGGGTTTGGATATTTATGTGATTGCCAAAAAAAATTAAAACAACTAATGAAAAAAATACTTGCAGTAGTAGGGGCGAGACCACAGTTTATCAAACATGCTCCCATGGAATTTGCCTCTGAGGGAAGGTGTGAGATGATCACCATTCATACTGGTCAGCACTATGACTATAGGATGAGTCAGATTTTTTTTGATGAATTAGGAATGAGTAAACCCCGATACCAACTCGAAACCGGCGGTGGTATGCATGGTGAAATGACGGGGAAGATGTTGCAGGAGATAGAACCGATAATCATCTCGGAAAATCCGGATGCTGTATTGGTATATGGAGACACCAATTCTACACTGGCTGGAGCGTTGTGTGCAGCAAAACTTGAAATTCCTGTAGTTCATGTGGAAGCAGGGCTTAGATCATATAATCGTGCCATGCCCGAGGAGATCAACCGCGTACTCACTGATCATATTTCTTCATTACTGGTGGTGCCGACGAGCATAGCCATAGATAATTTGAAGCAGGAAGGTATAAGCACAAATATCATCAGAGCGGGTGACGTCATGTGCGACATGATCCGCATTTGCAAAGAAAGGAATATGTTGCAGGAAAAAGATGGAGGATATTATTATCTGACATTGCACAGACCTTATAATACTGATGATCCCGGAAGGTTGATTCAAATCGTAGAATTATTGGATTCTCTGGATAAACCTGTTCATTTTTTTGTGCACCCACGTACTCAAAAAAAATTGGGTGAGCTCGTAGATACTTCCAAATTCTCCAGGATTCAATTCAAAGATCCACTATCATACTTCGACAATATTGTTGAAATGGCAGCGAGCAGCAGAGTGATTACCGATAGCGGAGGAATTCAAAAAGAAGCATATATTTTAAAAAAACCCTGTGTCACAATTCGATCAGAAACGGAGTGGAAAGAAACCTTACAAGGAGCATGGAATCAATTGATCTGGGATGATCTAAATATTCTCAAAGAGGCATTGAGTGTAATTCCAAATCAATATCAGGAAGAATTGTATGGAGATGGGCATGCAGCAGATTATATTATAGATCAAATCGTGGAATTTTTGAATAAAAATAGAACTCGTTGAGACTACTTTTTATATATCACCAAAAACCCAGAAAGCAACGCAAAGCAATTTCGTCACATCTACTTGCATTCAAAAAAATGGATGATGCAGATATTTATTATTGGAATGTGGCTTATGGAATCCCTGACCTGGTCAGCAAATGCGAATTTAATGCTGTTCTTTTTCACTTTACATTTTTCCTACCAAATATTAATCAGGAATTTAGTGCCTCCTTCTATCAGTGGAAGAATCTGAAAAACTTAGATATTCCGAAATTTGCAATGATTCAAGATGAATATGTAAACACAAATTCTCTGTGCAAATTTTTGAAGGAGTTTGGAGTTGAACATGTATATACTTGTTTGCCTGAGGATTTGTGGCAAGTCGTGTATCCTTTCGAAAAAAGTGGCGTAACATCATTTACTCAGGTCTTGACAGGTTATATTGACGAGGAGATGTTCAGCATCTTTGGATCTGAAATTAGAGCACACAGATATCGCAGAGTGGATATCGCTTATCGAGCCAGAAAAATGCCATATAATTTGGGTATGCATGCAACATATAAATGGATGTTGACCCAAAAAATTCAAGAAGCTCATCCTGCATTAAAATTGGACCTTTCAAACGATCCCAATGATTTTATATTTGGGGAAGAATGGTATCATTTTGTAAAAAATACAAGAGTAATGCCGGGTTGTGAAGGTGGTACTTCAATGCTTGATCCGGATGGATCTATTCGTAGAAAGGTGAATAATTATATGCTCACCCATCCCAATGCAGAGTTCGGTGAAGTTGAATCTCAATGTTTTCCAGGCATGGATATGAAGTTTCCTTATTATGCACTTTCTCCAAGACACTTTGAAGCTGCAATTGCAAAAACCTGTCAGATATTAATTGAAGGTGATTATAATGGTGTTTTTGTCGCGCATCAGCATTACATTCCAATCAGGAAAGACTGGAGTAATTTGCAAGAAGTTCTTGAAAAATGTAAAGACATTGACTATTGTGAATCCATTGCTGAAAATGCCTACAGGGAAATTGCTTTGAATCCTTTGTACACATACAGCTCATTTGTCAATCAGGTAGGTGCAGCCGTTCGATCAAAAATTAAAAGTAGTGGAATACTATCGGGTCAGGCTAGCTCACATCTAAAAAAACTTCAGTATTACTCAGAGCATCCGTTTTGGATTGCTCCAAAAATGGTGATTCGTAATCAAAGTGTCGAATGGCTCAAACAAATCATCTTTATCTCAGGAATGGATAAGCATAAATGGTTCAGAAGACTGGAACTCAAATTATTTGGATCCAACTCCACGAGGTAATAGATCATTCTTATTCCTATTCAATTCAATACTAAGAGGTGTAGTAATATTATAAGTCCGATTCAATAATATGAAGTATAATATTCAGGTAAAATTGAATGGATCCTCTAAAGCTCTTTTCCTGGCTTCTTCTTCTGCCTCAATTCTTTTTTGTTCCAAAGTTTTATCAAATAAATCGGAAGAAAAATATGCCTGACTTCTTGTTCTGTCTTTACCTTGCCAGTCGAATTTTTGGTTTTCGTCGGCTTCTTTAAAATTGCGAAAAACAAATGCGGTCCACATTCCCACCAGACCTCCGAATAAATGACTTTCCCAGGAAACATTGGGTTGTGTGGGCAGCATTCCTGATAAATAACCACCGCCATACATGATCAGCACGATAGCCATCAATACTATTGATTTTGCATTTCGCCTGAATATTCCTGAAAAAAAAACAAATCCAATAAAACCATACACCAGTCCACTTGCGCCTATATGAATGCTATTGCGCGCAAACATAAAAACAGCAAATCCTGTCAAGGCCCATATCATTACAAAAACTGCCCATGATATACTTCTGTAAAAAAAGAAAATCATAGTCAATGTAACGAACAATGGTGCCAGGTTCGCAAATAAATGTCCCCAACTATTGTGAATAAAGGGTGAGGTAAATATTCCGTACCAGTGTGAAAGTTGTCTGGGATAAACTCCCCATTCATGCTTATTGATCAACCATAGGTTGCCCATGACATGCATCACAAAACAAAATAAGCAAACAGCAGCTGCAAAACTCAGACTGAGGTAGAGATTGTTTTTAGTTTGATGTAAATCGTTCATAAAAAGCGCCTGTAAACTGTCAGCACAAATTTATCAACTATATGCTCTTTGTCCGGACTGTCCCAATTGTATTTAGGGATGATGTCACTGCAAAGGAATTTTTTTGCTTCATCAAAATTATTACATTGGTTGAGTCGCTGAAGGGCGGCATCCATATCATTCTGGTCTCCTCTGAATAAATCATTCTTGACTACGATTTTCTCATTTAGTCCCATGCTCACTCGGATATCTTTGATCGGAGTTAAAGTCAATTTTTGAGATAAATCCGAGATATTCAGATGGTCGAACAATGAGGGGTATGTACTATAATTTTCTTCAACAGGATTGGGGATTTCGGGAATGTGAATTTGCGGTTCCGGGTTTGATTTGACCGATACTTCCTGCTGTTGACTTGCTTTCGATGGTGCAATGTCTTCAGATTTGACTTCAGGTACAACCACTATGGGTTGGGGCTTTTCTACCTTGGGTACAACTTCATCGCTGACCACTCTTGAAGCGTTCGGTACATGAGCCGGCAGTGCATCATCATCAACAGGCAGTGCATCCACGTGTTTTTTGATCCTTCTTATATAATCAAGTAACAAGTCTTTCTCTTCTTCTGTAAAGCTTTCGCCGTCAGCATAAAGATCCATCAACTGGTTCATCTTATTCATCCATTTGCGGATTGGGCCAAAATCTATCATATCATTGAATAAATTCTTTTTCTAACTTCAAAAATAATCAAAACGTTCACAGAAAATGCCTTTAATCGCTTGCGGCTGACCTTGAATTTCAAGCATCTGAGTAACTTTTGATACCTCATTTGTTTTATAAAATCACAATGAGGCTTGGATCTTCAGCATTTTTTTGGCTATCAGCTCTAAGAGCTCTAGAGCCAAATTTTATTTTTTCATGAAAAAGGTCAGGCAATTCATGTTTTATCAGCTTACCCCTCATTTACAGTTCTTGCTCTTAGTCACTTCCTGATATTAAGAATCAATATATATAATATTTTTAGATATTTGTGCTATGTTTTTAGAGCCCGGTTTTGGTAGCCAACGTTCTGGATGGATAGAAGTCATTTGTGGATCCATGTTCAGCGGTAAAACAGAGGAATTGATTCGTAGGCTGAAACGAGCGAGGATAGCCAATCAGAAAGTTGAAATCTTCAAACCGAGCAAAGATACCAGATATGATGACAGAAAAGTCGTATCACATGATGAAAACGCATTGCTCTCCCAACCGATAGAACATTCCAAAGATATCTTGCAGGTCTCAGAAGAAACCAAAGTGATCGGAATCGATGAAGCCCAGTTTTTTGACCTGGAACTTACGCAGATTTGTGAACAACTCGCTTTACAAGGCAAGCGTGTCATTGTAGCCGGACTTGATATGGATTATAGGGGCATCCCATTTGGTCCAATCCCTCATCTTCTGGCCACAGCCGAATACATTACCAAAGTACATGCGATCTGTCCTCATTGTGGAAATCTGGCCACACATTCCTATAGACTTTCTCAGGAAGGAGATCAGTTCCTTTTAGGAGAAAAAGATCTATATGAACCCCGTTGCCGAACTTGTTTCAGTATGGGTAATATTTTAATTTTTAAATGATAAAACCTCATGCCTGAATTACAAAAACGCGTCCATTCGGTATTGATATCTGTTTATGATAAGACCGGACTGGATGAATTGGTGCGACTCTTGACTGAAATGGGAATAGTTATCTATTCAACGGGGGGAACCCAATCTTATATAGAGGGACTTGGCTTGCCATGTGTAGCAGTGGAACAGGTGACCTCTTATCCTTCAATATTGGGAGGAAGGGTAAAGACATTGCATCCAAAAATATTTGGTGGGATTCTTGCTATGAGGAATGATGATCACCTCAGCCAGCTGGCACATTTTGAAATACCAATGATTGATATGGTGGTGGTTGATCTATATCCATTTGAAGAAACTACAAAGACAACAGATGACCACGATGCCATTATAGAAAAAATCGATATAGGAGGTATTTCTCTCATCAGAGCGGCAGCTAAAAATTATCGGGACGTGGTAGTCATTCCTTCCAAAGAGTATTATAAGGATTTGCATCAGATTGTTGCTTCTCAGGGATTGAGTAATATAAGTCATCGAAAAAAGCTGGCTGCAGCTGCTTTTCAGATTTCGAGTAAGTATGATAAGTTGATTTATCAGTATCTCAATGGAGGGACAAATCAAATGTCAGAACTTAGGTATGGAGAAAATCCGCACCAGAAGGCTTGGTTTAAAGGGGATATTAATGAGGTTTTGGAAGTCAAAGGTCAAAAAGAACTGTCATACAATAATCTCCTGGATATCGACGCAGCATTGCATATGATGAATGATTTTAAAGAGGAGCACTCTGCTTGTGTTGCCATTTTCAAACATAATAATAGTTGTGGCTTAGCATTGAGAGACAGCTTGTCAGAAGCCTGGAAAGCAGCCTTAGCCGGAGATCCTCAATCTGCATTTGGAGGTGTGATAATTTGCAATAGGGAAGTCGACAAAGAGACAGCACACGAGATCGACAAATTGTTTTACGAAGTTCTCATTGCACCGGGTTTTGAAGAAGGGGTAGAAAGTATGCTGCTGAACAGAAAAAACAGGGCTTTAGTCAAAATTAAATCCTGGGACTTAGCTCCTCTTATCAAAAAGAGCGCAGTGAATGGTGTTCTGATTCAAGAAGACAACCTGAAAAAACAAAAAAAAGAAGATAGCAGACTCGTCACTTCCAGGGCCATAACGGATGCAGAGTGGGAGGATTTGATCATAGCAGTAAACTGCGTGAAGCACCTCAAGTCGAATGCCATCGCACTTGTCAAGGATAAGCAATTGATAGGAATGGGTTGCGGTCAGACTTCCAGAGTGGACGCTTGTAAGCAGGCAATAGAAAAAGCAGTGAGAATGGGATTTGATCCCGCCGGTTCATGTATGGCAAGTGAGGCATTTTTTCCATTTCCGGATTGTGTGGAATTGGCACATGCAGCCAAAATTAAAGTGATCGCGCAACCGGGTGGTTCTATACAGGACCAAAAAAGTATTGATGCTGCTGAACTTTACGGTATCTCTATGGCTATGACCGGTATCAGAAACTTTAAACACTAAAAGGGGTGTATGTCTGTAACACTATTGGCAATAGATGTTGGGAATACAAGGATAAAATGTGCTCTTTTTGTGCAGGGTCAAATGATTGAGGACATAGCTTTTCTAAAAGATGATGCTGATGGGATTATACATTGGTTTGATAAGAGGCACTACAATGAAACAATTGTGAGTTCCGTTGCTGACTTCAGAGCTGAATGGAAAGATATAATAAGCAAAAAGGGGGAAATTTATTTTTTGAATCACGAACTCCGGATGCCCATACAGCTGGATTACAAAAGTCCTGAAACCCTGGGCAGAGATAGGATTTCTGCGTGCTGTGGAGCAATGCACCATTTTCCCCACAGAAACTGTTTGGTAGTAAATGCAGGCAGCTGCATTACTTTCGATTTGCTCGACAACACCGGGCACTTTAAAGGGGGGAATATTGCACCCGGAATGCAAATGAGATGGAAGGCGATGCATGAGTTTACTACAAAATTACCATTAGTTTCAGCACCTGATGGAGCAACGCCAACGATTCTGGGACAGAATACTGAAGGTGCTTTGCAGCAAGGAGTACTCTTTGGGATAAAAGCTGAAATCGAGTCTTATTTCCACGAACTATCCGCAAAATACAATGAGTTGATTTGCGTTCTATCAGGCGGGGATTCAAATTTTTTGGCCAAAACCATAAAAATAAAGACATTTGTGCGACCTTTTCTTGTGCTAGAAGGACTTTACGCCATCTGGCAGTGGAATCAGGGAAATTCTTTGGATAAGCATTGAAAAGAAGAAAGTAATCGATGGACGTGCTGCCCGGACGAATTTGTAAGTGCAGCCTGGTTTTGATTTGTGTAGAAAAGGTATAAATAGAAATTCATGAACAAATTTTTACAGACTAGCTGTTTATTGTTGCTCACCCTGACGATAGGAGCGCAAAATATTGAGTTTTCACCCCTATCAAAATATGGATGGGGCGATCTTCAAAACGTCAATAATGGGGTGATTCAACAAATGGGAGGCGCAAGTGCCGGATTTGTAGATTACAATACTTTCAATTTTGAAAATCCTGCTTCCCTCGGTTTTTTGCGCATGACCGACATAGAGGTAGGCTTGCGTGCAAAGTATAAAACTGTCAAAGACAATCAAAACCGCACGAGTAAAGATTGGTCAGGCAATCTGGATCATGTTGCCTTGGGTGTACCCTTAAGAAATTCAATCAATGAGATTCTCAATAAGAAACCATATAAAAATTATTACGGCATTGCTTTTGGGATGAAGCCATATGCCACTACAGGTTATAGTTTTATTACAGATGACTCGCTTGCCAATATAGGTGATATCCAGAGAAGGCTCGATGGTAGTGGCTCTTATAATCATGTGTTTGGAAGTTTTGGTTATCAAAGAAATAATATTGCTGCAGGGATCCAGATCGGGTACATTTTTGGGGTGCAACGATTTGAGCAAAGGTTACTGTTTTTGCAACAGTTTCCTGGAGCAGACAATTACCTGGATGACCAGGCATCTATGCGCGCATTGTCTGTAAAGCTAGGCAGTATTTACAGGTGGGTGCTCAATCAAGAAGCTATCAAGAAAGACAAATCGATCAAGCCCCAATCCGTCAATTTTGGCGCTCACGTAGGACTTCCAACCTATGCAAGATTCAAAAGTTCGAGTTTGCATACTACGATTTATGATGTACCAAACTACGAAGTAGATACAGTGTATTATACAGATGGACAAATAAGCAATTCCAATCTACCTTTTCAGATTTCATTAGGTGCGTATTACAATCACAAAGAGAAATCAGGATTTTCATTTGACTATAAATTTGAAAATTGGAAAAACAGCAAAACGCTTTTGCAGGGGAATGTGTCACTAGCGAATACCAATGCTGTTTCTTTGGGCTATTGGTATAGACCGGATATTTCAGGTTACGGCAAGTTTTTTGAACGGATCAATTATCGTGCTGGACTTCATTTCCAAAATGACTATCGGGAGATAAACGGTAAGAATCCAATAGCCTGGCATGCAACGCTTGGTTTCGGCGTCCCATTCGTGTTCCAACGTCAAATTTCTATGGTCAACCTTGGGTTTAGTTATGGTGAATTTAGTTGGACTGAGGCTCTCCGCCAAAATTATTTTGCAATTCATCTCGCATTCAGCGTTTTGGATAACGAGTGGTTTCTCAAAAGACGTTATGATTGACGAAAAGAAGAATTGTTCTTAGATTCGTAAAATCGAATAAAATCAGAGATATAAAATTAGGCTTGAGATTTTTTCTCACCGGCTTTGAATACTTCAACTTCTTGCAGCTCAACCGTTAAATCTGTGAACTGCCCTTCATACCTTGTTGCTCTTACGATGTGGTTGTCGATCCAATGATAATTTCCACCTCTGGGCTTGTTGAGCAACAGTGCGTGATATTTAAATCCATGTTTGTGCAGCCAGGCTTCAGTGATTTCTTTGTGAGCATCTGTGCGTGAAGTAAAAAATGTAATTCTATGGCCTTCATCATACCATTTATTTAGAATTTGAAGTGCATCAGGGTATGGGGCTACATGCACCATCCTTTCGGGTTCCTCATTAGGTACATCATCACAGATTGTGCCGTCAATGTCTACCAAAAAATTCTTGATGTGTTGTGGTAATAAAGGACTGAGTTTGTGTCCTTCCGCATCAAACGCATTTTGTAGTATCAAATCATTGGATGTAGGTATTGACATCGTTAATCTTTTAGATAATTGGAATTACTTATTTCGAAAATACAGAAGCAATTTTTTCGACTAGCTCCTCCGCAATTCTCGCCTGAGCTTCTTGTGTCGATGCACCGATATGTGGGCTGATACATACGTTTGGATGCTGGATGATTTCAGGATTGATATTTGGTTCATTCTGAAAAACATCCAAACCGGCGGCCCGGACTTTTCCAGAGTTTAAATTATTTATCAGTGCGGCCTCGTCTATATTTTCACCTCTTGATGTATTGATGATGATAACTCCCGATTTCATTTTTTCAAAAGCTTCCTCGTTCAGGATGGCTTGTCCTGAAAAAGGTGCATGCAATGAAATATAATCTGCTCTGGCCAGGCCTTCTCCAAATTCTATCATTTCCGGTTTGAAGACTATTTTATGAGAACCAATATTCATTTCAACTGAAGCTTGTTCGATAAAAGGATCAAAAACCAAAATGTTCATCTCAGAACCCAGAGCCATTTTTGCCAACTCTGAGCCTATCCGGCCAAATCCCAGAAGAAGTAAATTTTTTCCTTTGATTTCACGACATTCAGAAAGAGTTTTTTTTGTGGATTGAAAACTGGAGGGGTCATGGACTGATCTGATCGAGGAAGCTAAGCCTCTTGTACATGCTAATAAATGAACCATAGCCAACTCTGCAACCGATCTTGAGGAAGAAGCTGGAGTGTTGATGACTACAATATTTTTTAATCTGGCGTATTCTACGTCAATATTATCCATGCCGACTCCTCCTCTGGCGATAAATTTTAATTGCGGGCATGCATCGATCAATTCTTTTCTGACTTTTGTCGCACTGCGGACTATTATTCCATCGAATTGTTGCAATTCATTGAATAGATCCTCCTGAGCAATTTTTTGGGTAATAACTTCGAAGCCATGTTGACGCAACGCCTCAATTCCACTTTCTTCCATTCCGTCATTCACTAGAATTTTCATGCTTGATTTGATTTAATTAATTGGGAGAGGCACAAAGGTATTGAATAATGAGTAAATGGTGAAACCCGAGATTCTTATTCGTGATCGCGGATTTCAAATCGTGAGCCCGGAATTACAGTTGAATCTACGGATACAATGTCCGGTTTTTTGATCATCTCTTTGTAGTCGGGTTGACCTGCATCGACCCACGCACTCAACCACACGGATCCCAGGGAAATTATGGAAGCTCTCATTCTTTTTTCTACCTGATTGTCAATTTTGGTGTGATATGCTTTTGTATATTTTTCACAAGCTAATTTTGTGGTAACGCCTAATCTGTCTTCATAACAATATTGCTGATCTGCCGGAAAAGACACGCTTAGTTCTCTTTCTATTTTGAGGGTAGAATCCACATAATGGTGACTGGATTGTATCACCTCCCAAATATGTGAACGAATGTCAGGCAAATATTGGGCAGCGCCAATAATAAAGTCGAATTCTTTTTCTGCAAATAATTCAGGTACTCTGGATTCCCAAAAAGCATGGATGCCTACCTGATTGGTGAGTTGTCCATTGTAATTTTTTGTGGTGTGGAGCGGCACGTGAGCGTCTCCAATGTAATGCCCGATATCTGCTGAGTATCTTAGTACCAAATCAAGATTTTTGTTTTGCCACGCTGCAACAAGATTTCTATACACCCTTTCAAAATTATAAGGCAATATTCCATGATTACTGAATTTGTCATCGATCCATATGCTTTGTGCATTTGCAAGTTGAGGAAAGATTGTGCTGTCACCTAGAGTGATATCAACCAACCATTGATTCTGATCATATTCTTTAATGGCAGTTTGATTGACCCATCTCGAAAGTCGGAATGAATTTACCGAGGATTTAAATACTGTAGTGTTTAATTGTAAGTTTTGAGTGTAAACGTATTCTTTTTCAGAAATTTGATTTGTATCAAATATTAATATGGTGTCTTTTGCTCTTATATAATAAAATGCGGCATTCCTGCAGATTGCATCACCAAGGTTCCTTGGCAGATTTTGGCCAGCATCCACACCCCAATGGTCTAGATCTATGTAGTGACGGATTGCTTCACCTCTTACCGCATATCTTCTTTTGTCAGGATCGACTGCATGTTCGACGATGTAATCCAAATGAGATTTGTAAAAAGGTCTCAGTTCATCAGGCAATGTGAATATTGCATTTTTATTGATGAGTCTGTGCCCGTAAAATCCCCAGGCTTCATCGCGAAACGTAAATGAATAAGAAATTAATACCAGTATACCTATACCTATAAGAGTGCGCATGTCTCTATAGTTTATTTCATAAAATCAGATTTCTTACTTAATAATGTGGGCATTTGTTGGACTTGAGCCAACAACAAATCACCGTCCTGACGCAACACATAAAATCTAAAGAGTTTATCGCTATGCACAAATTCAGGACTGATGTCAATTTTGCTCTCAATGTCGGGATTGATCGGAAAAATTTTCACCCAATACGTTTGATTGTGAATATCAGCATAGCTGAAAGTACTGTAAGGTGTCATTTGTTCTATTTTGGATTTGAGAACATTCCCATTTTCAAATGCCTCACATTTCATTTCTTGTAGGGAGTTGACTAATCTAAGTAGAATTTTTTGATCAAAATTGGTAATTGGTGCTTCCTGACCATCAAATGCAAACCATTGTTTATTTTTTTTCTGAAAATGAATAGACAATATACGGCCCTTTCATCATTCGTAACTCCTCCAATGTAATAAGTTTTTGCCGGAACATCTCCTCCGGTATATATTTCAACTTTGGTTCCGATGGTAGCCATCTCTTTCATGATACTTGTATACGCTGATTTGGGTGGAATAGAAGCCATCCGAATATTCTTGATAGTATTGATCAGGTTGTCGATTTGATTCTTTCCTACTTTATATTTATTATTTACATACCATCCGTCTGATTTTTTCTCAAGCAGATTAGGTTCAGTTCCTCTCTTTGCTATGAAGACTTTGGTGATTTCATCGATGTTGCTCACCGCGAAATTTCTGTCCGAACTATCTACACTGCTTTTTGTATTCTTTTTCGTTATGAGAAAATAACTTGCCAAGCCCAAAAGAACGAAGAGTATGCTGAGTAAAAGGATGGAATACTTTTTCATTCTATGGATTGGTTTGAGAGTTAAATGAAGCATATTTTCGTTTTCGATAAAGAAAATTGATGATTCCCAATAGGATCAACACGAGTAAGGGTAATCCTATATTCAGAGATTGCCAAAATAATTTGTCCTCTTCGATTTTGACTTTGTCCAAAAGTCGCAACTTGATTTGTTTTGTCCTTGCAGCCATAATATTTTCATCATTCGTAAGATACTCTATGGCATTGGAAATAAAATCTTTGTTACCAACGTAGCTTGTCTTTTCATATTTGTTATAACCCAGAGGTGCGAATTTTCCGGTTTCTTTATCATATAAATTTTTTATAAGATCACCATCACTTGCTATGATCATTTTGGTAGGTGAACTCTGAGATTTAAATTCCTGACCAATTGCTTTCATTCCTGAAAGCATAGATTCTTCTACTCTGTTTTCATAATTGGAAGAGAAAACACCTTCTAACAGATAGGCCAATGGTAGGTGTTTTTTGTCAAACTTGGAAGGATCGGGTTTGTATCTGAGAATGTCAAAACCCACTCTCATAGGTGACAATTGATATCTGCTGTACTCTGAAGATTCCAGTAGTGCAGTTTTTTGTATTGCATTAGCAGTCCTTATGGTGTCGATGCTGGAAGGAAATTCGAACATGATCCTATCGAGATTTCTCACAATCGGGTGATCAGATCTTGGCGACACCAAAGGAAAATAATACCAGGGAAATAATTCTATCTGAGGTTTGCCACCTTGTTGGCCAATCACTTGTGGGATTTTGCTGCACTCCAAGTCTAGCACAAGGTTAGGTTCTATCCTTACTCCATATTTATACAAGATATCGCTTAGATTTACGTCTAGGGGCTGAGGAATAAATTCTGCAGTATTATTCATGCTGTCCAGACTCATTGCCATACCATCGACCAACCATAGTATCTTGCCCCCATTCATGAGATACTGATCTAATTTGAATTTATCCTTTTCCGAAAATGGTGTTTGTGGCCTTGCTATGATGATTCCGTCTATTTCTTTCCTGATAAATCCTGCACTGTCCAGATTTATTCTGCCAAAATTATAAAAAGGATTTAGTACGGATTGTATGGACATTGTTTGTTCGTCGCTTAACTCGCCATGACCATCAACAAACACGACATTTTTCTTTTCATTGGACAATAATTTTTGAATTGCATTTGCAAACTTGTATTCCAGCTGGCTGATGGAATTGTTGAGATTGGTTTCCTGGTCATATCCCGGAATATTTTCTAGGAGATTTACAGCTATTCGTCTTTCGCCATAATTGAATACCGCATACGGGTAAATCAATTGCTCTTTGTTTTCAGTCCCTGATTTAATCATGAGATTGATTGGAAGCAGGCCTCCTTTTTTTAGTTCTTCACGAGTCTTATTGATTTCTTCTATAGAGCCTTCATTTGGATTTTCAAAACCAAACGAGATATATGCATTTTCACTTCTGAATTGATTAAGTAATTCTTTGGTTGAGTTTTGCAATCGTTTAAATCCCGCAGGGAAGTCACCTTCCAGAAGTACCCTGGCATAAATGACATCAGGCACTTTATGCAGCATTTTTTTTGTAGGTGAGGTAAGCCGGAATCTTTTTTCTTCTGTAAGGTCAATATTCGAATAAAAATATGCAGAGATAATATTGATAAACACCAGTATCCCCAACACTAAAAGAATCTGAACTGGCCTTTGCATTTCTGAAAAAATTTTCTTCATGATCAGAACTTTCTGCTTTTGAGTTGTTGAATGGTCATCCAAAGAAAAAATCCAATGAATGTTAAAAAATATATCAATTCTCTGGTGTCAACTACTCCTCTTGACATTTTGGTATAATGGTCCTCCAATCCAATCTGTTGTATGATATCATCTGTTTTTCCAAAAAAAATCGGCAATTTAGATAACATAAAAAAAGCATAGAAAAACAGATAACTCAGAAATATGGAGAATAAAAATGAAACGATCTGGTTTTTTGTAAGAGAGCTACTGAATAGTCCAATTGAGACAAACGCACCGGCAAGAAACAATAAACCGATGTAAGAACCTAAAACTGAGCCCGTATCAATATTGCCAACAGGGGAACCCAATCTATAAATGGATATATAATAGATCAGTGTAGGCACTAATGCAATGATTACTAAAGTAACACATGCAAAAAATTTGCCTAAAACAATATCCGTTTCTGTAAATGGTTTGGTGATTAAAATTTCGATAGTTCCCTGTGACATTTCTTCTGAAAGCGAACGCATCGTTATAGCCGGTATAAGAAACAGAAAGATGATGGGTGCTAAATAAAAAAGTTGATCTAAGGATGCAAAATTGTATTCCAGAAGACTGCTGTCAGGGAAGACCCACATCATCAGTCCGAGAATGATGATGAAAAGTCCAATCACCAGATAGCCGATCAGAGAGCTAAAAAATCCTCTTATTTCTTTAAAAAATATTTCTTTCATCTCAACTGATTATGCAGAATATTTTTGTTGACCTGTCAAAGTTGTAAAAATTTCTTCCACACTATGTTTTTCTTTCACCAATTCTCTAATAGTGGTGCCTTGATCGATGGCAAACTGAAAAATTTTATCTGCAACTGCATCAGGATCTTTTACCTGAAGTTCAAATCGATTAAGTCCGTTATTTTTTAAAGCAAATACTCCCGGTAGTTTTTTCAAGGTTGATTCTGAAACCGGGGAGCTGAATTCTATATTCATCAAAGAATGTCCAAACGACGTTTCCTGAAGTGATGCTATGGATTGGTCAGCAGCGATCATACCTTTATTGATGATTACAACACGATCGCAGAGTGCTTGAACTTCTTGCATTATGTGTGTCGAAAAAATCAGTGATTTCTCTTTGCCTATCTCGCGTATCAGTTTTCGAATGTCAATCAGCTGGTTGGGATCCAAGCCACTGGTAGGTTCATCCAAAATCAGCACTTGTGGATCATGGAGAAGAGCTTGTGCCAAACCGATTCTCTGCCTATATCCTTTAGAAAGTGCACCAATGCTTTTATTCATTTCAGGGCTAAGTCCTGTCATTCCAATGAGCTCACTTGCCCGTTTCATCGGTTTTTGAATGCCATACATTCTTGCCATACCTGTGAGGTATTCGACGACGAACATATCTTTGTATAAGGGATTGTGTTCCGGCAGATACCCGATTTGGCGTTTTACTTCTATCGGTTGGTTGAGAATTGAGTAGCCGCAGACTTCAGCTGTTCCTGAACTGGGTTTGAGGTAGCAAGTAAGCATTTTCATCGTGGTCGTCTTTCCTGCGCCATTTGGTCCAAGGAAACCCACAATCTCTCCTTTGGCTACCTGAAAACTGACCTCATTGACAGCGATTTGCGATCCGAATAATTTGGTAAGTCGATCTATTTTTACAGACATGGGGCGAAAATATGAACATATAACGAATCATTTCTCTGATCGTTGTCACGATTGCCGAAGTCTGTCGATAAGTTGATTGTAAGTCCAGGCGTTTGTTAATCTGAAATTGCCGATCTGGGTTCGGACCAAAGAACTGAGATAGGCTCCATTCTCTAACCTTTTGCCGAATTCGTGTGCAATGGATCTGATGTAAGTCCCTTTGGTGCAGTGGATTCTGAATCGGATTTCAGGGAATGCGTTGCAATCAATATCGAAATCATGGATATGCATCGGTCTTGGAGGTAAGTCACTGATCTGATCTTTTCTGGCATAGTGGTATGCTCGTTTACCGTCTATTTTTATAGCCGAATGGACCGGAGGTGAGATCATTTGAAGACCCATGAAACTGTCTCGTGTTCTAAATAGCGCTTCGGTTTTTAGTTCAGAAATGGAAAAGTTTTGGTCAATCTCCGTTTCCATATCGTAGCTGGGTCTTGAAGCCCCCAGTGCAAAGCTGCCTTCATAGATTTTGTCTGCTCCTTGGTATTGTTGGATTTGCTTGGTCATTTTGCCTGTGCAAAGAATGAGCAATCCACTGGCCAGTGGATCTAGGGTCCCTGCATGTCCGATTTTGATTTTACTTTGAAATCGTGTAGAAAGAGCTTTCCGCACTCCGGCAACGACCTGAAATGAAGTAAACCCCAGAGGTTTGTCAATCAGAATAACAAAGCCTTCTTCTGGCAAAGAGTCGGGAAGATTTTGCTCGTTAAGAAACAATGCTTTAAGCTTGATGGGTGTAGTAATATATGAGAAATGAAATACTTACAATGGTGCAATAAACTGCAAAATGCAACAATCGAACTTTACTGACAAGACTCACCATCCATTTACATGCAAAAATTCCACTAATAAACGCGGCTACAGAACCTGCCAGTAAAGCTGTAATATTTAGTCCATTTAGACTTGGCATTCCAAACAATAGATCTTTAGCAACTTTCCCGAAAATTAAGGGAACAACCATTAAAAAGGAAAATCTTGCTGCCTCAGCTCTTGATACATTCAACAGCAAGCTCGTTGCAATGGTACTTCCGGATCGGGAAATGCCCGGAGTGATGGCAATAGCTTGAGCCACTCCTATGATGAAAGCTTTGGTATAGCTTAGTGGTCCATCAGATTTTTTAGCAAAATGCACTGCTGACAGAAGTGCTGCTGTGACCAGTAGCATCAACGCTACAAAGACGTATTTCCCTTCAAAAAGAACATCAATAGCATCTTCAAAAAAGAATCCAACAAATGCAGCAGGGATCATTGATATCACAATTTTATAAATATATGCTCTGGATTCGGCTCCTCCGGATCGGTCAAAGAGTCCTGCAATGAGTTTGGCTATTTCTTTGCGGAATACTACACAAGTCGAACAAGCTGTAGCAATATGAAGGATAACGGTTACCATCAAATTATCCCCACCTTCAAAATGGGATCCCAGAAAGTACTTGCTCAATTCTAAATGGCCGCTACTACTAACCGGTAAAAATTCGGTCAATCCTTGGACGACTCCCAGAATAATCATCTGGACAATATCACTCATCTTTTGACTTTACCGAAAGAATTGCATAAATCTGTACGATCAAACCTGCCAAAATGAATATCGGTGCTAAGACAGTACGTCTGGCGCTATAGATGATCGACTCATCCCACACATCTGGTGAAGGCATCCAGCCTCCTGACATGAGGATCATTCCTAAGGCGATTAAACCTAAACCGATAAAAACATACATAAACTGTTTTTTCCCATAGGTCATGACAGGATGTGTATGCACATTTGGACTGAATGAACTTTCGTGTTTCCAATCCGCCGGTTTGTTTCCGGAGACAGGCTGGGAAGGCGTGTTTGCTTTCTTGGATTTTGATTGGGACATAATGAATGATTATGTTTGAATGAATTTTAGAATATGCAGTTTTACAAAAAAACTATGAATGACAGGACCCGCAAGCAGTAAGACGAATAGAGTTATAAAAAAATTGTTTAACTCAAAAAGTTCACTGAACCACTTGAAAGTTGTAGTAAGTACAAGTAAAATGAGCCCAATGCAACCAATGGCGATCAAAGCACTTGCCAGCCCAAAAATAAGTGATCTTTTCCGGTAGGGTGACAAAATTGTTTCTCTCTGTGCACCCATGTTCACCAGTGCTGTGATAACCTGCGAACGATCCTTGACGTATACTCCACTGAGATACCACATGATCAATCCACAAATCAATCCAAATAAGATAAAAGAGAGAAATCCAATTCGACTCAATTTTCCCAGGAGCTCGCCACTGCTGGCAGGAAGGCTGTCAGAAGGAGAGATATTGGTCCACCATGTAGAATGACCAAAATGCTCATTGATATCTTTTTTGATTTTTGCGGAAGCTTCCGGCGATACAGATTGATACAAAAGCAAATCCAGGAAAGGATTTTCTCCTGCTTCGATAAGTTCCGGTGGCAACTCTGCTGACATCTCCCGAAGCGCTTTCTCTTTGCCCACAAACTGAATACTGCCGGAGCTTACGTCAGATCGGGCTTGAAGCCAAGACTGCAGCAACTTTAAACTATCAGCAGGATAATTCCTCGACAATTCAATGATGTCGGGAGATTTTCCAGACAGGCGACTATTGATTTGAGAGGTCTGAAGCCAAAACAAAAGGCTGATTCCTACGAGGAATAAGACCATAGCCAAGGTGAGTACATAGGAAAAGTACCCTGAATTTTGCTCTGTATTGACTTTGGACATAAGGCCCAAAGGTAAAGATATTGTTCTTTTTTATATATGAAAAAACAACATTTAAAGATGCATTTTCTTTTGAAATCTACACCAATTGCATGAGGGGTCAAATATTGTACTAGAATACACGCTTCAAATTATACGTTAGTTTGAAGAGGTGATGATGTCAAAAGTCCAGGCTGATGCTTTCTCAGTAAAAAGAGGCTTGGTTTTAGACCAGGTGCTGCGAAACAAGTCCGACTGCCTGTATTTTTCCAGAGCCTCGGCGTTCTGCCATGTGCTCCATGTACATAGGCAAAGTGGTTCGTCCGCATCAGCCAGCAAATCCAATTCTATACAGCCTTCAAATGCTAAAATATGCGATTTTGTTTCTTCAAAAAGGGTACGGAACAAGTGGATGCTTTCCACAGAAAATTTCATCCTGACGAGTCTTCTTATCATGAGCCCTGTTGTACAGTGATCGAAATGTGAGAGATGTGCGAAATGTCATCAGAATGTCTCATTTTTTCAGGGAGTAAAAAACAGAGGTATCCCGAATCATTAAAAAAATATTTACTGTTCAAATCGCTTTTGCTTTTGAATTCTGAAGGACCGGCCATAATGGACTCTTTCTGAGGAATAAATATTTCAATTTGCTTGTCAATAAAATGCTTGAAAAAGAAGTCCCGATGTAGATTGGTCCAGGCATGATAAAATTTATCAATAAAAAAAATTCTGCAACTGAATCTTTCCTGTGCAAACAAAGGTTTGAGAGCTAGTTTAACCTCTCGTTCATCTGCCTGTGGAAATTCAGATCCAACGCCCCATTCGTTTCTTTCAATAGCATGGATGGCACGTGTTACAGAATCCGTGAACATATTGCTGTCTTCACTTAGCTTGAGAATAAAATCCGGTTTTTGATCACCTGAGATCAAATCCAAAAGTCCGCTATCCTGACAAATAATATAATGTGACAAAAACTTACCCATTAAGATGGCCGGCTCTCGGTTTGCATCTTCCAACCAGATGATATGGCAGCTGCCTTCCGGAAAATTGGTAAATACGTTTTGAAAAATATAAGCTGCTTGCATCAAGTCGCCATCATTCAAGTTGTGATAAATATCTTCCTGAATGGCAGTAGGGAGCGATTTCAAAATCCTGGCTTTCCAAATGGCCAATTGAATATTTTGATTACCCAGATTGCTGGTCCAGGTAATGATTGTCGGTTGATGGCCGGATTGAGTCATTTTTTAATTGAAAATAATTTGCCAAATTACGGTGTTACATGCCAAATCCAGTCAATCCGGTCTTCGTTTTTTTTGCAAAAAAGGCGATGCAGCAGTGCCTATGGTAAATTTATCTCCATGAAGGATTAAAATGCGTTGATATATTGATCCGTCAATTCTAAGCATGGTTTTTGGAAGCGAAGCTGTTGATAGGAGAAGAGTGAGATTTGAAGAAATGAAAAATATTGCCGATGATTTGAAAAAAAATCCATTGAACTTTGGGAGGCTGTAGAATTCGCCATACCTTAAAGCCTCAGCAAAAAACGAAATTATTATGACAAAAGATCCCAAACATCTGCGCAATATTGTCTTACTTGGGCATAGCCACTCAGGAAAGACCTCCCTTGCCGAAACGATGTTATACGAAGCTAAGGCTATAGGCAGAAAAGGAAACGTTGAAAACAATAATACGGTATCAGACTATACTGATATTGAGCAAGAGAGGAGGTCAAGCCTTTTTAGTACTTTGATGCATGTGGGTTGGAAGGATTCCAAGATCAATATTATAGATACTCCTGGATCTGATGATTTTGTAGGAGAGATACTTTCTTCAATGAAAGTTGCAGATTTAGGTGTAATGGTCCTAAATGCTGCACATGGTGTTGAAGTAGGTACTGAATTGATCTGGGAATATCTGGAAGAAATCAACCTTCCGACAATCATTGTGATCAATCAATGTGACCATGAGAAAGCCGATTTTGATAATACATTGGAGCAAGCCACTGCAAGATTTGGACCCAAGTTGATTCCATTCCAGTACCCCTTAGGAGCGGGTTTGGGATTTCATCAGATCATTGACGTTTTGCGGATGGTGATGTATGATTTTTCGCCAGATGGTGGAAAACCAATCAAAAAAGAAATACCTGAATCCGAGAAAGCAAAAGCACAAGCGATGCACAATGCAATCGTGGAGGCTGCTGCAGAGCATGATGATACTCTGATGGAGCATTATTTTGAAACAGGCACTCTGGATGAGATTGAACTTGCTTTTGGTCTCCGCAAGGGCATTGCTCATCACGATATCATACCGGTTTTCTGTGCATCTGCTACAAAAAATATGGGTACGGGGAGAATCATGGGATTTATCAATGATGTCTGCCCCTCGCCAGACGATCGGCCAGCAACTAAAACTAAGCAGGGGGAGATATCCATCAAGGCTACCGGACCTACATCGATTTTTATATATAAAACTATGACAGAACCCAAGGTTGGAAGGGTATCTTATTTTAAAGTGTATTCCGGAACTTTGAAGTCGGGAGACGAGCTTATCAATGTCGGCAATCGAGCCACAGAGAGGATCAATCAGATTTTTATCTCCAATGGAAAAAATCGCGAACCTGTACAAGAATTGATAGCAGGAGATCTGGGCGTAGTAGTAAAACTGAAAGATAGCCATTCAAACAACACACTAGCTGCCAAAGGTATGGATGTCGAGATATCGCCAATTCCATTTCCGGAACCCCGAATTCGTACTGCTTTCCAAACCGCCAATAAAAATGATCTCGAAAAGCTGGTGAAGGACATACATGACTTACAAGAAGAAGATCCTACATTGATTCTTGAACAGTCACAGAGGTTAAAACAGAATATTTTGCATGGCCAGGGCCAAATGCATTTGGATCTTGTCAAGTACCGAATAGAAAAGCTTCACGGAGTTTCTATGGAGTTTATTAAACCACGTATTCCTTATCTTGAGACCATCACTAGGGCAGCTGATACGATGTATCGCCACAAAAAGCAATCCGGTGGAGCAGGTCAGTTTGGTGAAGTGCATATGCGAGTAGAACCCTACTACGATGGTATGCCGGATCCCGCAGGTTTGACCACTAGGAATAAAAGTGTCGAAGATCTGCCTTGGGGTGGAAAACTGGCCTTTTATTGGTGTATAGTAGGTGGATCCATCGATGCAAAATTTTCCAATGCTATCCACAAGGGAGTGATGAACAAAATGATGGAAGGTCCTCTGACCGGTTCATATTGTACAGACGTTCGAGTCTCTGTATTTGACGGTAAGATGCACCCTGTGGACAGCAATGATATGGCTTTCCAGATAGCCGGTACGATGGCCTTTAAAGAGGCATTTCATCAGGCAGGGCCTCAGATTCTGGAACCAGTTTACGATCTTGAGATCCTCTGTCAGGATACAGCCATGGGTGATATCATGGGTGATCTCCAAACCAGGAGGGCAATCATCATGGGGATGGACTCTGAGGGGCATTATCAAAAGATCAAAGCGAGAGTGCCTTTGGCTGAAATGCACAATTATTCTTCAACTTTAAGGTCTCTCACTCAGGGTAAAGCAAAATTTAGTATGAAATTTGCAGAATATGGTTCTGTGACTCCTGATATCCAGCACAAACTTATAGAAGATTACCAGGCACATCACAAAGAACACGAGGAGTAAGTATATCAAACTGAGTATATGATACTATTTCCGGGGAAGAAATAGTAGGATGATAATTTCAGCAAGCTACTGATTTTACACAGTATCGTTGTTGTAAAAATGGCTCAATAAGAGGAGTCTAAAGGCTAGCTATTTGTTGATGATTGTGTTTACTTATTGGTGGAAGGATAAATATTCGTAATGAGTATTTACATACTACAGAAGGTAAAATCTTTCTGCTATATCATCGCAGCTATGGAAGCACAAAATTGGATCTGATTCGTTCTTCTTATACATCAATTTTAAATTCAATGATAAAAGATTGTAATTTTTGGATGTTTATCCCTTATTCAAATTTTTACGATCTGATGGATTTTTATATTGGTATTGACATTGGAAAGGGTATGTCTCCAGCCTGAAATGATATCAGTTTTTTAGCATTGTAAAAAATTCTTTTTACCTGATGTTAGAAGTGATTTTTTCTCAAGCAAGTTTGTATTAGGAGAATTTCTTATAAAGCTCGTTTGTAAATATTTTGATTTTATGAAACAACTATATAAATTTTTGTCTTCGAGGTATCAGAATTTATTTTTGGAGTATAAAGTAAATTTTGCACCAAGATATGGAAATGGTTTGCCACCTCATCTTCAATTGTATGAATTGATCAATTCTCAGAGATCGGATTACAAGCGATTATTGGAGCAATGTCTGGAGTTCAAAACTCACTTTTTCGAATTTAAAGTGTTGAAAGATGAATCGAATCCGGAATTACCCGCTTGGAATAATGGATTTTTACCGGGATTGGATATTGTAACATTGTATTGCTTAGTGGCTTTGATCAGACCTAATGTTTATCTGGAAATTGGTTCAGGAAATTCTACGAAAGTCGTTAGACAAAGTATTCGGAAAAACAATCTGCAAAGTAAAGTGATTTCAATCGATCCACAACCTCGAGCAGAGATTGATGCACTCGCGGATGTGGTCATTCGACAAACTCTGGAGACTGCGACTTATTCAATCACAGATGCTTTGGATGAGAACGATATTTTATTTATTGATAACTCACATAGGATTTTGCCGAATTCAGATAGCACTGTTTTTTTTCTGGAAATACTTCCGAGGTTGAAGAAGGGGGTAGTGGTTCATTTACATGACATCTATTTGCCCTATGATTATCCGCAGTTTATGTGCGATAGATTTTATTCAGAACAATATGGATTAGCGATTTATTTGTTGGCCAACCCTGATAGATATAAATTTATACTCCCGAATTATTTTGTTTCGGAGGATTCAGAGTTGTCCGGAGTGCTCGACGAAGTTTGGGAAAATCAAAGTCTCAGGCAGGTAGAGAAGCATGGTGGCTCATTCTGGTTTGTAATACAATAAGCAAATTTTTCCAGGAGCAGTGTGGTACAGAAAGATGCTGTCGTTTACTTGAGAGGGAACACCTCAGAGCTAAATATGGTCTGGAACAGGACTTTTTATAAGTTTTTTGATCTTAATATTTTTCTGGGTTTATTTCAAAATTTCAGGTATGTTTGTGATGTACAAACTACTTATAATTATAGATGAGCAAGAATATCCAATGGAGTGCCCTACTCCTCCTGAGTATTATGCTGAGCAGCTGTTTGCCATTTAGTAAGCTGGATAAAGAGATGAATTCTAACAAGTATTCTCTTGAGTATGTGAGCGATTCGCAGATAAGGTATAACCAAGGGGACATTGCGGTGAGGCTGGATAGTATTATTATACCCGAGAATCTTTTAAAAAAGGAAACTGTTGGGAAAACAAAAGTTTGGGTTGTTATTCCTTTAATTCTGATTAATTTTTGGTTTTTCAAAGGAGAGTATACACCCGGATATGCAATGTTTAATCAAAATGTGAACAGAGTGATTGAAAAGACACTCTATGATGAAATGACCAGAGCTGGTCATTTTAAAATTAGTGACTCTAGTGAATATTCTTTAGTGATTCAAGTAGAGAAGTTTGAAGTAAGAAACTGTTATTATAGAGGCGGCATGACTTTATTAGCAAAGTTTTGGACTGGCGGATTTTCAGAAGATGTACCCGGAGAAGGAAATTCGGGTATGAAGATAAAGTATACAGTTTTGAAGAATGGGCAAGAAGTCCATTCCAATATCATCAATTCCAAAAACACAGTTCCGGATTTAATGAATGAGGACTTCGAAATTTCGAAGCCGTATTTAATTTTTGCCAATAATGTAGCTGTAGCATCCTCTCAAAATTTAAAATTGAGCTTGGGAAAATTGATTGAGGATTTGAATTCCTATTTTGATCAGCTTGAAAGAAAATGAATTATTAGGATGGTGTCTTTTGATCTATTCTTTCTAAAGTAGTGTGATTTTAATGAATGATAGTTTATTCATTCTTGAAGACTCTCCTTTGAATTTCGTCTTCTCATTTTTTACAAATTGCCGGTTTTGCCCTTTTTTCAATTAAATGTAGAAGACTTGGAAATTACTCAATTGTAACGAATATATTGTTTCTCATCTGGAGAAGTATTCATGTTATTGAGTGTCAAGAGAATTTTTTGGATTTTACTGACTACAGTTATTTGTAGCTTAATGATTGACCAGTGCGCCTGTTTGACAATTTTGGTCAATATTTTGAATCCTCAATTTCTATTGTTTAAAGTTTCACCAGAGAGAATTGAAATTTGTCAAGGAACTAAATTTTTAATCTTTATCAGTTAAAGAGGTGAGGAAATACGGTTTTTGTTATTATTTGAGTTTGGAGCAAGAGTCACCATATCTTATATATTTTTAGGGAATTACTAAGAATATGAAAAATAGTATATATATTTGCTTATAGACTTATTAATCATCTGATACAAAGTACCCACCCAAATCAGAGAAATTTGCACCATAAATGCTGAAACTCCTAAAAGGTTTAAATGATGTATTTGAATTGTTAAACAAAAATCTTATTTAAAATGAAAATTAAAAACGCAGTTTTTGTTGGTATTTTAAGTCTTACGATGATAGCTTGTAGTCCCAAGTATTATTCTCCGAATACGCAAAATGTTCCATTGATCACTGAAAAAGGAGAGACCAATCTTACCCTTTCGGGGAATGGAAATCAAATTGAAATTCAAGGCGCATACGGCATCAGTCAAAGTATTGCACTTAAGGCAAATGGGGGTTTGTTTATACCAAAGGATTTGAAAAATGGGAATGGAGGATCCGGAAAATATCTCGAAATTGGTGGTGGGTATTATAAAGCTTTGAGCAACAACTTAGTGTTTGAGACTTACGGGCTCATTGGTTTTGGCAACTTCGAGAACCACCTGCCATCTACCACAAGTACCAATCCCCAGACCAAGGGTGATATATCTGCAAGTTTATTTAGGATCGGAATTCAGCCCAATTTTGGCTATAAATCAAAATATTTTTCGGCAGCATTGTCTTCCAGATTTGTTAATTTGTCTTACAGCAGCATTGAGGGCGATCTCATTTTTGAAAACGAAAATCAAGCTGAATACTTAGACAATAATGCTTCCAATTTCTTAATTGAACCTGCAGTAACGATAAGGGGTGGGCTTGAAAAAGTTCAGCTTCAGTTTCAAGCAGGAGTGAGTATGAATGTCTCGAATAACAACTTTAGACAGGATAAATCATTTTTAACACTAGGATTGAATTTTAATTTCAGGTAACTGAGGAGATAGAGTTCACACGTTTAAGCTATATTGATTTAGTAAGGGTCATTATTTAATCAAGGCTTGAGGATTCAATTTTGACCCAATGCTGTGTGAAAATGTGAACGAAAAAGAAAAGAGAACTTAGTCCAAAATGGGATGACTTAAGAATTAGGATCAGATTCTACAAGTACTCTATAATGAATAGATCTAATTTAATTCATGACCTTCTTGCGTTTGTTTATGAAGAGAGGTATTGTTTTTATTATGACTGTGCGTAGTTTCCTAGCATTTTGATCTTGATAGATTGTATACAACTTTAACTTATATTGATCGCAGACTGTTTCATATTAAAGGCCTTATGTATAGATGGTGAGAACGGTGGTTATCGTGAAACCATTTTTAGGTTTTGGATATGTAGGATTATTTTAAGATTAAATCTTGCCAATTCTGTTTTAGTCAGTTGCCATGTTGAGTGATTTCTTTTGGAAATTTGTCAGCGATAAGGTTCAAATTTATTCCATGTTCCATATAAGCTTTGAGTCCATCTAAGACTGTTGTGAATCCACCAACACTGTCTTTAATAGTTGCCAGCAATTCGTTTCCTGTTTTATGGAACCCGGAGTGCATTATCATGACGTAAGTATCACCATTCATTAAGGATTTAAAATTAAACTCGACAGTCGTTGTTGGGACTTCCCATTCAATCACAATTTTCTCATTTGGTTTAATTTGGCGTACGAAAACTGAAGTAGAAACATTATACATTTCCCATTCCCAGTGGATTGTGTTTCCTTCTATTAATTTGTCACTTCCTTTTGTAAACCAGAAGTGTCGGGTAATTTCGGGGTCTACAAATGCATTAAATACTTCGTTTGCCGGTTTCCTGATGAGCATTCCTGCCTCAGCAGTATTTGGTTGATTAAAATCCATAGATGATTATTGAATTGGTTTTGAAATTATAAATGAGGTGCAATAAAATTTAAATTAGATTGAACTCCTATTTCCGCTTTTGGTTATCCAGATTTTCTAAATGTTGGCATGCGGTTTAACCAAAGTATACAATTGAAAGTAGTACTTTGTTTAGATTTATTGATTGAAATAATGTGCAAGTGTGAATTGTAGGATGAGTTTGATTGGTAGTTTTCTTTCTAATTGTTGTTTCGCTTGAGCGAAATTTACACTGTCTTTTAGGAAGTCTAAATCGGTGAGGTAAAAGTGTCATTGATTTTCCGCATTCAGGGCAGGATATGTTTGTTCAGAGCCACTGTGAAATGGTCTGTTAAGTGTCTATCTACATTCTAAACATACTTTTTTATGTCCCATTACTTTCCGGTGTAGTGTCGTTGTTTAAGCTGCCGCAGAAAGTGAGTATCTGCGCTGATTACAGTTGCGCTTGGCTTGCGAGTTGAGCTTTATGCAAATAGGCGCAGATACTTTGTTCGATGACTATCTTTCATTTTTTCTCTTCTTATAAAGAGGGGCGGGCTTATTTCGGATATTTTGAATGAGATTCACTACCAAAACATTTTTCGCATAGTGTCATCTGAACTCGGTGGCTCAACAGGTCTAAATTTTTCAGGTACAAATCCTTCGGCGTGTTTTTGAAAATGCAAATAATGTTTACCGCCTTTTGGGTGTTCAATTTCAAGGGAATAATCTCCATCTGAAAGGCAAAGCGTATCAAAAAGCATTTGGGTATTTCCGCTTACTTTTAGTTCTACAAGTTCTTGTTCTACAATATCTTGTGTCAATTTATTGACAATTTTATAAATGCCATAATCACATTTATTGTACTCAGATTTTGGTAGCCAAACTTTCAGTTGTTGACAATCTGTATAATGAACAAATTCGGCAGTGAGCAACCCTATTTTATCGGCATTCTCACCTGTGTTTTCTATCAAATGAAGTTCGATAAAGCCGTTGTGTTGCGCCATTTTATTTTTTTAGTTGTTGTGTGTGTAGCTTGTTGCTTGTCTAACCTGTTTTATACTATCTCCGTTTTTTTCATTGTGAAGTCAACCATTTATCTACAGCCGTTTTGTATTTATTTCGTAGTGCTATAAATCCAGGTTTAGGCTCTTTGTTCAATTCTTCTTGAATTCTTAACATGTTACGGCGAAATTCATTTTTGTATGCTTTAAATCGGGTATCTAATACTTGGCATATTCCATCAACATGTAACAATGTTACTTTATATTTTTGGTTTTCTTCTAAATCGAATTGTAATAGCTCAAGCTCTGTTGCCACACGCTCCAACGTGAAATTTAGAGGTTTTATAAATAATTGGGGATTTTTTACTTCGTTGTGCACCATATAAGCATACACCGCCATATAGTCATAGTTTGATTCACAATGGTTTAAAATTTCTATAAATACTGAATCTATGTTTTCTATACGCTTCAAGCTTGTTAGGGCCGCCTCTTTAAGTTGAACATCTTTATCGTCTATATAACTTAAAAGCCGATTGACATTTGTTGTTTCTTGCATTTCCTTCAGGATGTTTTCATAATGCAATTTTTGTATTGCCTTCTCGTCTTTTAATAATTTGCCCAAAAGCTCCCTTGGTAAAAAGTGAAAGGCCAGGCCAATAAGACACCCAGTCAATAAAAGATTTTTATATATATTGGGTGAATCGGTATTGTGCCATTCAGTATTTGACATGACAGCATATGGTATAAGCATTAATAAAGGCATCCAAATGGCTCCATATTCTACCACGATAAGTCCTAACATATTGTTAGTACCGGCTACCTTCACATCCACATTAATTGAAGTTGTATAATAAATTCCTGCCATCAAACATAGCCAGCCAATGCAAATGATGATGTTTCTTTTAACTTTAGTTTCAGCAATCCAGTCAAAACCTCCTTTGTACGCAATATTTATTGTGAGCATCAAACTGGATACAATATATGCCGCCAACACAACAAAAATTATTAAACTCCAACCAACGAGCTGATCGCCTGTTCCTTTAGGTTTGTAGAGATTAATGATAAGTAGACCTATATAAGATATCCCTGTAAGCACAAAGAGCAGATTGTTTAACATCGGTTTAATATTTGTATCATGTAATTTTTGATTTTATTTCATAAACGTCAGACTGTGAAAATACCATTTTTCTGTTTTCAAATGCATAAATCACCTGGTAAAATTTCATATAACCGAATTTTAGACGTGATAAAGGCAGTATATTTATTGACTGCTGAATAGTTTGCAAAAAAATTAAGCCCTCCCACGAGCTTAAAACAAGCCAATTTTGACCCGGACTCATGTCTTGTTGCTAGCGGGACAAGATGTTCTGGATATTGACCTTCAGCACGAATCTTCCGACACGGGTTTTCCAACTACAATTGTAAAATCCAGAAGCAAGCAATACTTGTATCTTTGTTCCGGCTGATATGCCATTGCAATCATTTAAAGATCTATAAAATCCAATAGCCGGAAAACTCGTTTTTTTTATCCATAAATCCAAACTTGCTACTTGTACTCTTTATAATACAGGTAGACTCAAAGTGGAGCTCATGAAAATCTTCTGAACATCATTTCTATCCTATCCCTTAATATTGAGTCCCCATATGATCAGATGATTACCTGGAGGCTTCCGCTTCATTCAACGCAGGATTAAATCGAAGCAGAGCTTCGTTTAATCCTTGTATGTTAGTGACTGCCTTTCTTTACGTCCGCTGTTTGTCGTTCATAAATAGTCGTCAAATTTGTCTCAAATGCAGGAAAAGCAACAACTGTAAACCAGTCCTTTTTGAAGTTGGTTAGTTTACTTGATGCGGTCTCCATAAATTTCATATGCCCTGTTGTTTGGTCGTTGATTGAAATAAATGTTTCTGCTAAATGAATTTCAATTACAATACGGTCAATGGTATAATTGTCAATTTTATATGCTTTGATTAAAGTTATGTCGTCCCAGCTTATAGTCTTAGTTTCATTGTTAAGTTGAATTTTAAACGAATTTTTGTCATAAGAAAAAATGCCGTCTTGATATGCAGGGAAATTCTCTTGAGGAGTATTTTTAATATCCTCAATCATATCGTCCATATTTAGAGTGTCTGAAAACCAAACTTTGGGATGCTCAACAGCAATAGCAGTCAAGACAACTGCCGATAAACTTATTAGCAGCATAGGAAGTCCGCCTGATGTGTCTTTGTCCCTAAAAAATATCGCAAGTCCACCCACTAAAAATAGAGATGAGATGATGAAAATAAGCAGTGTCGAAAAAGATGAAAACGGAAGTTGAAAAAGTCGGTCTGCTTTTCGAACTTTTTTATTGTCATTAAACTCAACCCTTTTGTCAAGGAGAAACCAAGCAAATAAAAGTGTCGGTATGCCGAAAGCAATTATTAATAAGATGTTTTGGTCAAAGCGATTTTGTTCTTTTGAATAGAGGTTGTAAAGTCCAACGCCTGTAATTGCAAGGCAGGGAAGAATTAAATTGTCGGTTAATTGCTTTGATATTGGGACTTTCACTCTGTCTTCTTTTGTAGTTGCTACCAACGTCAGACTGTGAAAATACCACTTTTCTGTTTTCAACTTCAAAAATCACCTGGTAAAAATTCTTATAATATAATTTTAGACGTGATAAAGGCAATACATGTATGGACCGCCGAAAATAGTTTGCAAAAAAAATTAAGCCCTCCCACGGGCTTAAAAAAAGCCAGTTTTGAGATGGGCTTGGGTAGTTCCAGCGTGGAAAAACACCATTTCGACCCGGACTCATGTCCTTGTTGCAAGTCAGGTAAGATGATCTGGATATTGAGCTTTAGTTCAGTTCAACCACCGATAGCGAATCTTCAAATTTTTAAATGCAATGCACAATAAACGACTTGTATCTGTGAACGAGCTAAGATCCTATTGCACAAATAAAATAATCCTTGAAAACTACATGACCACTTGTTTCAAAAAACCAAGTAGCTATATAAAAATGTAAGCTTTTTACTCAATTCCAATCCCATTGAAGCTTGATTAATCACTGATCATTCTCCTGAACATCCTCTAAGCACCCTCAGCATCCCCTCACAAAATTATTTATTCCCCATAGGATTGACCTCAAAGCCGAGCTACCTGAGCTTCATTCAACACAGGATTAAATCGCAGCAGAGCTTCGTTTATTCCTTGTATGTTAGCGGTTCGGTGTTTTTATTCGTTTATTAATTTCATTAAAGCGTCAATAAAGTTATCTAATTGATTTTTTGTTTCATTGTCAATTAAATTACCTTGTTTGTCAAATTTCCCTTTTATTCCTTGAATTAGTAAACTTGTCTTGTCAGTAAATTTTGCCATTGCAGTTTTCATAATGAGTTGCAATTCTTCGTGTCCTTTTTGTCCACTTGCAGAAGCCGTTATCAACCCAATTGGTTTCTCTGAAAATATTGTTGTCGAAATACACCATTCAATTGCGTTTTTCAGACCACTTGGAATACTAAAAATATATTCTGGTGTACATATAATAATTCCGTCTGCTTCTTCAACACTTTTCCTAAATTCAATTATTTCCTTTGGTGGATTGTCTGTCGAAAGTTCTGGGTCAAAATGTGGTAATGTCTTTAAGTTGTTATATATCGTCAAGTTAAATTCATTTTCTGTTAGACTGGCAATTTTCCCAACCAATTTTAGGTTTGCAGAATTTGAACTTGCACTTCCAATAATTGCTAATATGTTTTTCTTGTTTGTCATTAAATTCAATAGATTTTTTTCTTTGTCGAGATTTTCATACGCTACACTGACCGCTAACGTCAGACTGTGAAAATACCATATTTTTTGTTTTCAAGTACATAAATCACCTGGTAAAATTTCATATAACCTAATTTTAGACGTGATAAAGGCACTATTTTTATAGGCCGCCGAATAGTTTGCAAAAAAATAAGAACTCCCACAGGCTTAAAACATGCCAGTTTTGAGAAAAATTTGGGTCTTTCTAGTGACTATTCTGGTAATCAACTTACTGCCTGATTATCCAAAAGTGAACTTTCTTGCGTGGTAACCCTTGCTCCGAATGATACACGTCATGCGGGATATTTGTCCCATCGAGGTAAAAATGAACGTATTGCAAAGTTGCATAATCTATTGAAACTGCCGCCACCAATGCCAAAAGTGGAAATACCAATTCAATTGCGCGTATTGATCAAAACAGGAATTGACATAAGTCTATGTCCCATCTGCAAAACTGGAAAATTAATCCTGATCAAAACAAGTATTTGCATCAACGGCATTTTGATCGATGTCAAGACCATACAAAACAAAGGCTCTCCATTAATAAACATGGACATTCCATGAAAATTACCCTAAATAAATATTGTTATACATTTACTTACAGAAAAATTAATGTAGATTTTTCTGTGGCGAAGCTATGCAAAAAACTAATAATTGTACTACTAAAAAAGTAAAAGCTTGACCTAAAAAAACTCAATTGATATACTATGACACCTAAGAAGAGGTCTCGTTGAATATGAACGAATGAAGTCTTGAATTTTATTCAAGACCAGATTCATAGAGATGCATCTGATGAGAGAACTGAGAGACCCTTCTCTCAGCTTACGAATGAAGTCTTGAATTTTATTCAAGACCAGATGCATAGAGATGCATCTGATGAGAGAACTGAGAGATCTTTCTCTCAGCTTTATAGCAGAAAGCCCGTTGTAGTTTTATTTTATCATTATCTGTAAGTGACGATTAGCTTTTTATTGTATTTTTCCTTTGGACTTTCTTCTATACGGCTAAATGTTATGTGTAGGCCATTTATGATAGCAAGGCTTGTAATTTCGAATCCTTTAAATGTTCGCTTGTTTCAATGATTTTATTGGGGTCTAGTCTGTGAGTTGTTTGAATCTCATTTTTAAGCTTACCAAGTAGTTCCTTTCCCGGGCAGAGCTCATTCTTAAATTGTGTATACCATTCGTCAACCATTTTATTAATTATAGCAATGTCTTGCTTACCATCTTTATTAAGAGACAAGTCCTTTCTTTCTCGCAAGATAAAATTGCTTAGTTTTCTCTTAGTTTCTTCAGCTAACGAAGCCACAGAGTCGTCATAGAGCTTTGAACATATTGCAATGTCTAATCCATATGTCTTTGATATATGTTGAGGTTGACAAAAATATGATTCAACTTCCTGGTACTTTGTAACAAATAGCAAAAGTTCTCTTTTCTCACAGTCGTCTTCCAATTTAATCAAGTCTCGATCACCATCCACCTTTTGATCTCTGTCTATATGAACGATTACCTTCACACCAGGAATTTGCTTTCTAACAAATCCTTCAAGAATTTTTGCAAAATCTACTTTAGTACATCCTTCATAAGAATGTAGCACAAACTCGTCTTCAGGCAAGCCATTAGCAATTAGAAAGTTTTTCAAAAAACTCTTTTTCTCAGCGATGTTGTCAACCTTATCTTCAGTCACAACAATATATTTAAGATTTTTCTTTGAGAATAAATAATCAGCGTCAGCAGCGCCTATGTCCAATAGGATTTTGCTGCCTTGAATACTTGGAAAGGACTTTCCATTTTGAAAATGAATTACATTGGCTATATTTTCTAATGCCTCAAGAATATATCTTGAGTGTGTTGAAAAAACTACCTTTAGATGCAGATTTTCAGTTGTTCTACGAAGTAATTCATTTGCTAAATGTTTTTGTTTCGTAGGGTGCAAATGGGAATCTGGTTCATCTAAAAGTATAATTCTTGGATTGAAGTATTCGATGTAAGCAAATATTTGAATTGTTTGAAGAAGCCCTGTACCAATGGAGTCGAGAGGGAGTTCTATGCCTTCATTTTCTACAAAAACATCAATAAATTCCGAAATGCTATCTCTAAATTCAACTCTGATATTAACGTCCGAATAAATCTGATTTATTGAATAAGAAAATGCATTCCATTTGGACTCGCTTTTCGAAATGTCTAATAAGATATTTCTTAAGTAGTTATTACTGTCGCCCCGAGTCGCAGATTTTTTAATAGCAATTGGAACTTCAAATTTCTCTTGAATTGGAATTCCAGCGATTCCAGGAACATAAACACAAAAGGGATTGTCAATATCATTTACTTTTTGACCAAAATTCTTACCAGTTACGACCGTTGCAAATCCTCCGTTTTTTCCTCTTGATACATTAATAGATGCCTGCTCACCGTCAGTGAAAATAAAATTCATTGATATCCTATCTGATCTTCTTCTAGAAGTTACAAGTCGCTTACCGTGGTAAAGATTTTCTATGTGTCTTGTGGGTGTATACAGAAAATCTGTCGAATCCAAATTAAGCGTTTGTGAGTCATTTTGAGTTCGCCAAGGCACATTTTTTAACCTAAGAGTCTGGGCACTTGAAATTGCAAATTGAATACCTTGTATGAAACTACTTTTTCCGGAATTATTAGTTCCAATAAATATGTTTAGTGCTTGAAGTTCAACTTCTACCGAGTCAATCTTCTTAAACTTATCAATCTTAATTTTCATCTATGTCGGTTGTATTTGGCTTACACATAACGCTTAGTGTAAACGTAGGCTGACGTTAGGAAGCTTATCGTTTTACACATTGTTATAGGCTTTTTGTTCTTTGTCTCGTAGGCATACGATGGAAGACTTGGTAAACATTTTTATTAATGCTCTTATCAATTGGGTTCGATTCCCAAAAAGAACACTATTCGTTTTCAAAGTATTTGCTAATTGTTGTATCATCATTTAGTATTTCTTTGTAAGCGTCATTTGTTAATATTAAATCAACAAACTTGTTATAAGAGTAACATAGTTTTTCGGTGAGTTTAGCAATATCAGGGAATAGCACGAGGATATTTTTCTGATTTTTTAACTTATCATATAGTTCTTTGTTTTGTTTTTTCTGTTTATCTGGGTCTGAAAGTCCTTTATAATATTGTTCAACAAACTGTTCGTTAATGGTTATTGAGAATTGCACATCATAAGGTGTTCCACTATTTTCAAAATCATAAGTTGGGTGGTGAGTAAGAATAAAAGACTTAGGGTGCTTTATAAAATTTGCCCATTTTCGTATTTGTTGGAAAACTTTAAAATGCTTCTCTCTATATGTTTGTGGTAGTTGAATTATGTCGAAAACAATTTCTATCCTTTCCACAAGTAGATAAAGTATTAGCAAATAAATTGTGAAGTCTTGTTGTATATCTGTAAGTTCATCATTCTTTTCTAAGTAGCGTGAAATTAGGGTTGTACTATCGGCAAAATTGCAACCTAAACAGTTGTGATGTTCACCATCTTGTCCACCGAATGCATTATGTATTTTACAAGCATTTGGCGTATTGTATTCGTCAAATGCATTAACAGAAAAAATATCAAAACACTCTTTAAATTTTTGTGTTACTTCCATATTCAGTTTGTTTTAATTGCCTATAACGGCAGACTGTGAAAATACCATATTTTTTGTTTTCAAATGCATAAATCACCCGGTAAAATTTCATATAACCTAATTTTAGACATGATACAGGCACTATTTTTATAGACCGCCGAGTAGTTTGAAAAAAAATAAGCTCTCCCAAAGGCTTAAAACAAGCCAGTTTTGAGAAAAATTAGGGTCTTTCTTGTAAGGAGAAACCCAATTTCTCAATTTTTCGATAAGCATCGGAACCCCAAGTATAGAGAAACATCGTTTGATGTTGTATACAAGCATTATTAGACTGTGTTCACCATTGACTTTTACTAATCCTTTAAGGTTGGTGTAATAATATCCCCATTTTCTTTTTATGGTTCCAAAGATATGCTCATTAATTTCTTGTCGCTTACGGTACAATACTGCATTGTCTTTATAGCGTTTATTGTTCTCTTCTACCGCAGAAGCAAATTCACTTCTCTCTATTTCTCTGCCTCCACTTGCTCTACCTGTACAGAGATGTTTTACCGGACATGTTTTACAGTCGGGTGTTCGGTATTTTTAAATCTATAACTGTTATGATTATCTCTTGATTTTTTATGCCAGGAACCGGTTGTATTTAAAATATTTCCTTGTGGGCATGTATAACAATCGCTTTCTTCATTATAAATGAAATTCGTTACTACGTATTCTGGTGTGGTTCCATGTGTGTTGCTATTCACTATTTCAGAAGGTGCAACGATTGTAACAATATTTGCATCTTTGCATTGCTGAATTTCTCGCCCATTGTGATAGCCTTTATCTAGAATAGCAATAAAATTATCTGCAGCTAAATTTGCTTTTGCTTCGAGTGCGATATCGGTTAAGGCATTCCGGTCATTGCGATTTATGGTATGAGTGGCAATGACCAATTTATGTTTTCATCAACCGCAGTTTGGACATTGTAACATACCTCCTGACTTGTCCATGAACCAACAATGCTCTGGAATCCGGATCAGTAGTACTTATCTGTGGTTCGTTTGTAGTAAGGAGTTGTTCCTGAAGAATTTCATACTTAATTTTATTCTTCTTAAGTCTATTTATTTTTTCTTGGATGTCAGAAACTTTGATTAAGTCGTCCTGGGAATCATTTTGTTCAAGTAGATTGATGTATTCTGTACTTTTCTCTTCAATATAGGCTAAATGTCTCTCAATTTTCTTTTGATTGTAATTATTCTTTTTGCTGTTGTGGGCTCTTGACTTTGTGCCATCAATAGCAACAACTTGTCCACTGACTAAATCGATATCCTTCAAAAAGGAAACAAATAATTTGAACACGCTTTTTAATGCTTTAGGATTGTCTTTTCTGAAATCAGCAATGGTATGATAATTTGGTTTCAAGCCTAATGTTAACCACTGAAGTTCGATATTGCGACAGCATTCTGTTTCTAATCGGCGACTACTTCTCAAACCATTTAAATAGCCATACAAATAAATTCTAAGAAGTGTAGCAGATTCAAAACTTGGTCGACCCTCATTCTTTAAAGTCTTTACTTCAAATCCAAGTTTTAACAAATCTAATTGCTCTACAAATGCGTCAATAAATCGAACGGGATTATCCTGTCCTATTGAGTCTTCCAATGAACTCATTTGCATTTGTAATCTTGGTATGCCGGTAACATGATTCATAATGTATAAAAATACAGATTACAATGAATATAGCTACGATTTATTTATATTAATTTTTTGGTAGTTTTTTCACAACCTGACGTTTTGCAGATTTGCGATGGGCGGGCTTTTCAGCACAAATGTTTATGCGGAGCACAAAACTTTCTGCTACCACAAAACTGTCTGCGGAGCACGAAACCCCGCCTATTGCAAATGTGCTGTTATAAGCCGTTTTTCTTCTGTCCACAAGGGTTTGAGTTTCCATTATACAGTTAGCTTTATTTTGTGTCGTTGTCCGTTGAGTATAAAGTCAATTTGCTTTTTGTCGTGAAGTTTAATTTCAAGATGTCCAAAGTCAAACTCTTTATGATGGTTTGGGCAAAGTAAAATTATGTTGTCAAGTGTTTCTCGTCCTTTTAAGTGTTTGGCTTTTATATGTGCAGCTTCAATATACTTGCTTCCGTCTTTTTTAATTATTGTCGTTGAACAAATTTGGCATTTAAAGTCACGGAGAATTTTTATTTGTGCAATTGTTTTGTTGTCACGTTTATATGTTTTGTGATTGACTATAATTTCTTCAGGGTCGCTGTCTTGAAGGTTCTCTAAGTCCTTTAGAATGTCTGCCTTTGAATTATTCTTTTTGAAAAATTTCTCAAGTTCAATTTGTTCCTTTTCGTCATTTGAAACAAAGGTCAGTTTGAATTTTTTACCAGTATAGTATTCGTAAATTGCTAAAAGTTTATTGAAATCTTTTTCGTTTGTCCCTGCTTTAGATAGTTCGGTTAATTCGTCAAAAAGTATTTGTTCTGCAAACGTGTCGTCTTTGTATGTGAAACCAATTTGCCCAACCATTCTGTCGCTTGAATTGTCTTTGTAGTTGTTAGCGTCAAGTGGTAAAGGAAATAAAATAGAAAAATCCCTTTCGGCTTTGATGTTCGTCCAATAAACATTTTTTTGAAATGGAACTTGAAGTTTTCTTGCGTCACTGAATGTTTCCGCTTTGCCATATACTCCAACTATTTGTCCTTTGTTTTCGTCAGTGTTCCTTGTATAGAATATTATAAGTCCGCCCTTTTCAAATTTCACTGGAGCATTTTTCCATTGAACAAAACTGTTTACAAACTTGTCTGTGTCAACTGCTTTTTTGTTAAAGTTGAAATTTAATGATTCACCGCCAACATTATCTTGGGCGTATTTATGTCCAGCTTTGGGATTTATATAGCTGTTGTTTCTCCAACCGAATGGATTCCAAGTAATGTTTGCGATTATTATTTTACTCATTTTTGTCGTCTGTGTTAGTTTGGTTGTGTGTCGTCCTAAAATGGCTTATAACTATTCGCTTCCCGCAAGTTCAAACTTGCAGCAATCTACTATTATCCGAGAAATATGCGCAATGCTTAGGGCAAAAAATTATGGGATATCGGGGCAAACCCATGTTTCGAATCTGTAGTTTTTCCATATGTCAGGACTTGCCTTAATTTGTAAGGCAAATATACATTTTTTCTGTTTTATTCTTAATGATATAAGCTGAATTCAACATTTAAGTGCGACAAGGTTCAAAAATACTTCATTTGGTGTTTTGTAACCTAATTTTTTTCTAGGTCGATTATTTATTTGGGATTCAATTCGATCCAAGTCAGTTTGCTTGAGCATGGAAAAGTCTGATTTTTTGGCAAGTATTGCCGTATTAAACCATTGATATTTTCATTGCAACCTCTTTCATAAGCAGAATATGGATGAGCAAAGTATATCTTAGTATTCAATGCTTTAGCCAATGTTTGATGATCTGCATTTTCTTTTCCATTGTCTAATGTAATTGTATGGCATAAGTTTTTATATTTTTTCAATTTGCAACTGATTGTTTTGGCTGTGAATTTAGCTCCTTTGGACTCCAGCTTAATAATCTTTACAAACAAGGATTTTCTTTCCACCATACTGGCAATTTGGGACTTATGATTCTTTCCTACTATAGTATCTCCTTCCCAATCTCCATACCTTTTTGAGATTCAACAATCTTTGGTCTATCTTCAATACATACTCTGTTTTTGATAATTCCCCTTTGTTTATAGGTATTTTTGCGTCTTCGCCTTCTTCTGTGGGAATGTCTTAAATTACTCCATAGATCACCTCCTTTCCTTTTATCTTCATATACATATTGATATATGCACTCTTTACTAACCCTTTCATACTTATCAATATTCGCTCGACCTTCGATTTGCTCTGGGCTCCACTTGATTTTAAGTAATTGATCCACTTTGCATCTAAGATCGCTTGTAATTTTATTCTTCCTTCCCTTTCCTTGTGCTCTCTGTTCACTCCGATCCTGCGCTCTTGCGCTTCCATATAACTTGTATGAACCAGGTGAAGAGTTTCTATCGAGTTCCCGATATATTGTGCTTCTATGAAACCCTAATTCCAAAGCTATCTGAATAATGCTCATTCCTTGCCTTCTAAATTGTTCAATTAATACCCTTTGAGGGTAGGTGATTTGTTTATACATTTGTGTACAGTTAAAAATCTTGAGGGGAAAGTACCTATTTTTAGAATAGGTCTTTCTCCAAAAGAATATTTTATTAACTGTCGCACTTATTTATGGAATCTAGTTAACAAATATTTTCTCAAGGGGGCTGATTTTGTACAATTGAATATAGTATTACTATTTGGTGCTATTATTTAGGGTATGCTCAAAACTATGTTCGCTCTATAAATACTAAGTGCTTGGCAAAGAATTGCAAGAGCAATTTTAATATGCTACATACATTAATTTTCTTTAAAGCTGATTTATGGATAACACCGAATTCTACAACTGCTGATTCATATTTATGGTAGATTTCTATTCGGATTATTTTTTCACAATTTCTAAATTTCCTTTTTTGTCCATCTGCTTAACTGTCCAAGCCTTATTTAATTCGATAATATAATTTTCGCCAGTTATGATATTGCCCTCTATTTTTATGGGTTTAGGAAATGTGAGCTTTTCGAAATCGCTTGTAATTAAAATTCCTGTTTTTCCAATTTGCGTTTCTCCTGTTGTTTTAAAATTGCCAAAAACGAATTGATTTGTAGAGGAGCTTGATATTGCTGAATATACTATCCCTTCTTTGCCTAGCGTGAAGGTGCTATTCATATCATAGGACATATAATAGGTCTTGTCTGATGTGTCTCTATGCACAACCAATACAGGCTGCTGGACAAATATATTTTTATAGAATTGTCTTATACTATCATTTGTAAGTTTTCTTTTGCTTTCTTCTTTTTCAATTTCATAAAATTTATTTCGCTGCTTTATAGCTTCGGCTTTATTGTTCTCAGATTGTTTAAATATTTTTTGTTGCTTATAGATATCACTGAAGGAGTATATATGTTTTAAATCCGTTCTCCATTTTACTTGAAAATGATCAAATAATAAGCCATAAGCTAAACCTGTGGCATAAGCAAAAGAACGATTTAAGCCAGTTGGATTTTCTCTTCCATTGAGTTCTAAAATTGCCATTCTATACAAATCTTTATGCGCAGACAATTTGTAACCAGTGTAAGAAGCAAGTCCTTCCAAAGTCTCTAGTTTCAAGGCAAAATGGTTTTGACTTTTAAATTGTTTTTCTCTTTTAGTTCTAAAATAAATGGCATCACTTAAATATTGTTTTGTCGCTTTGTCATCGTTTCTTTGCAATGATTTGATGCTGTTCCTCAATGCTTCAAATTCTGAACGCAATAAAATTTTAGCTTTATATTCATCTAAATATTCAACAATATTTCCTGCTATATTTAGTTGTTTGGAATGAAATAAATGGAATAACTCATGAATAGGAGTTTGACAACTATCAGATGGTGTCATGTCATAATTCTGTACGATTGCCCATTTTTCTCCTTCAAATTCTTGATTGGTATTGGTATGTAAAAGTGTTTTTTCTGCGACTTGCTTATAATATAACAAACTGTCTCTCCATGCATTGCTGAGATCTTTGTTCAAGGTATACACCATTTCATTTTCATCTAAAACCAAAATATTTTCACTCCAAAGATTTCCATTCCACAGTTTCCCATTGTCAGCAAGTAAAAGATTTTTGGTTTCGAGTAGTTCTGTCTGAATTTTTGTTCGTCTTCGCCTTGGAAGGGTCTCCTTATTTTTAATTACGTTCTCTAGTAGTGATTTCCATTCTTCTAGCTGATGTAAATTTTCTAAATCTGCATCCGTACTTATATGGTCTTGATCTGAGTAAAAATATTTGTCTGCTAAGATGTTTAAATAATGTATTGCTACTTTTATTTCACCATTCAGGGAATATACACAGCTTGCATTGTACAATATATCTGGATCCTCACTGCTGCTTGATGATAGCACTTTGTCAAAGAGTAGAGCAGATTGTTTATAATTTTTTTGCTCATAAAATTCCATAGCTTTGCTGTACAAACTGTCTATTGAATCTGTTTGTGTAAAACAATATGGCAGGAATTGAAAAAGGCTGATAATTGCAAAAAATATTTTCATTATATTTCTATTTATCTACTTGGATTCTCACTTTAATTCTACAGCAGCTCATCTTATAAATATATACCAAAAGTCCCTTCAACATTAACTAATTTATGAGAATGAAGAAGGGATTTATTGAAGTTTTTCAATTTGATTTTCTTGTGCATGGTTTATGGATGGAATCAATTATTTCTTTATTTCTTCTTTTATAATTTTGTCAAAGTTGTCTTTTGTTAGCCCAATAAGTTTGTGGAGAATAGCAAAGTAGTTGTCATCACTTTCACCAGAAGAAATTAACTCTAATACTTTTTCAAAACCAAATTCCTTTTCTACGCGTCTTATTAACAATGCTGAAAGTGGATACTTGATTGGAATCGGATATTTTAAGATTATGTTTTTTTGAAAAGCGTCATACAAAGAAGCAGTTGGATTTTTTATAATGTATTCATTCAAATACTTGAAAATAGTTTCAGTTGATTCCCCCCAATAATCTGTGGTATAAATATTATAGCCTTCTTCTGCAGTCCAATTTCGAAGACTGTCAGCAAATTTTAAACTAAAATATCCATGCGTTAGGTCGTGTTTATATTGGTCTGTATTTGTCCCTGCAATAAATAGTTTATTTGTTATATCAAAAGAACCAGAACGAACCTCGCCATTCCTCGAGATATCATAATCAACGCCCAGTACCTTGTAAACTTCTTGTATATCTTTGCAATTGTAAAAGTCAAACTGAATCGGTTGTAGTTTCAATTTATTCGCTATGGTTATATTGTATTTTTCAAAATCTTTGGCAACTGCTTCATTTAAGCTTCCTTGATAATGAAAAGTAATGTTGTCCAATTTTGTCGTTTTCCAATGTTTTGTATTTTGCTCAAAGGGGCAATAAAAGACAAAATTGTTCTTAGTCTCTTTTGCTAACAAAGAGATACTTAATCTATGGACGATTTCATTACTTTTGGTAATCCCAAAATAGGAGAGATCAACTTGAAAAGAATTGTCGGGCTGCAATACAATATTTTTCAAGTAACATCTAAAGAAATTGTCATCATTGTATCGCTTACTTTTTTCAACATTTTTAAAAAGCTCAAAAAAATCTGTATATCGTTTATAATGGTTGCTATCCATTACAGACGATGACTTTAAGCTCTCATTTTTATCAGTTAGAAATTGATTCAGACTTTGTATAAGTTTCTTGCTAATTACACTATCATTTGGCAGTTTGATTTGAGGTAAAATTGTCAGCTGTGCGTTTTGAGAAAAGACCTGTGTCGCACATAAAAGACAAGTAAAAAATGTCAGTATTTGTTTTAATTTTAAAGTCATATTAGTCAAATTTGCATAGTTAAACCCATTCGTTTCAGCTTGCCACCAACTCAAAAGAATTTGCCGTCCAAAGAATTACTCCCAAACATAATTCTCCCTGAATCAACTTTTGACTTGCGCCTATTTTATTTTGTCTCGCCCAATCTTCGATTTTATTTGTACAAAACTGGAGTGTAGAGCGGAAATAAGCTGAAAGCCTTAGTGAGCCATAATTCATTAGATTGAATGTGTGATGCTTTTTTTCTGTAAAATTAAGGCCTTGGATTTAGATGTGCAAGAGTTTGATGTATTAAAATTTGATTTTTAGAAGCTAATAAAATTCATGCATAATTTCTTGGATGGATTTACAGCAAAAAGTCCTTTTAATTTTCGTATTTACCTTTACTGGTTTGTGAAGATTAGCTTTTCATTGTATCTTATTCTTTGGATTTTCTTCTATACGGCTAAATGTTTAAATATTATGCGTTCGGTTTTTATATTTTGCTTATAAGTTTCAATGTCTTTAAATCGTAAATTCCAATTTCGTTTTTGTCTGTCTTGTCGTGTTTACCATTGTTATTTGTGTCGTAATGTCCAGTTATCACAATTGTTCCTGTTTCCTTATTTACTATCCAAGTGCTTACAAATAATTTGCTATCTGTAAGTTGTGTTTTTTGCTTTCCGTCTGTTGTTAAAACTATAATTTGAGTTGGATCATTCCAGTCAATTCCTTTTTTTCCGTCTAAATCTAATGTCTGTGCTGAAACAAGTAAACAATTAATTTCTAAACTATCAATTTTAACTTGTTCTATTTTCTGAAAATATCCATCATTTGGAAAATCAACTTGGTTTGTATGTCCATTTTTTGTATCAATAAATAATAGGTATCTATTTTTTAAGCCTTCCATTTTACCCCAATTCTCAATACGTGCAAGTACAAATTCAGTTCCTTCAATTTCTGTCAATTTGTTAAAACTGACATAGTTGTATTTGTCTTGTCCATATGTTGTCAAAGACAAAGTTGTCAAAATAATTATAAGTACATTTTTCATTATCTCTAGTTTAATTTTTTCTATATAATAGTACTATAAGCTGACACACAACACAAAAAAAGTTGATACCCAAAGAAATCTTCCCAGACAGCCAATCTCTTCACATCAACTTTGCACATTGAACGAAGCTTGAGAGCAGAGATGATATAAGGGTAAGTCTTTATGGGTCATATTTCAGTAAGACGAGTGCACTGTCTCTTTTTTTTTGTAAAAATAAGGCTTTGGATTTAGTTGTGCAAGAACTTTGTGGTGAATAATTTAAATTTTGAACGCTATAAACAAAATTGATGAAAAATTTCAGAGGATGAGTTTTTAGTAATAGCCCTTTTAGTTTTTAAATTTATCTTTACTGGTTTGTGAAGATTAAGCTTTCTTCTATACGGCTATATGTTAGCGGTTCGTTGTTTTTCTTTATTAGTCATTTATGAATGTTAAGATATATTCTTGAATTTCCCTTCGTTGCTCGTCATTAGCATTGTTGTCCATTTCATTGTGGGTCGTATTTGCCAATTTTACTATTTTCATTTTATACTTTTTAGTCTCCTTTACAGTCGGTAAAACACCTTCATCTGCTGGTTGGTCGCTTGAACGTAAGGAGTAAACTTTAACTTTTTTTGATTTAGGCAATGCCTTTCTTCTGTTGTCCAAAGTGATTATTTTTTCAACAATGTTCGGATATTTTTCTGGGAAAAGAGCAGTCATATCTCCACCATTAGAATGTCCTATAAGTGAAATGTGGTTGAAGTCTAAATCGGGATTTGATCTTTTGAGTTCGTTGATAACGAATAAAATATTGTCAGCTCCTCGTTCCCAAAATGGACGTCTTACAATTTGTGGATTTCCTTTCAATGGCAATAAACTGTCAGTTGCAAGTTCGTGTTGAATGCTTACAACGAAAAATCCTATTGCTGCTAAATATTCTGTCAAATATGTATACGCCAAATAATCTCCACCTTTATTTTGTCCATAGCCGTGACTGAAAATGATAACTTTTTGTTTCCCAGAAACTTTTGAGCTAGGCTTAAAAATTGCAATTGGAATTTCTCTTTGTCTGCTTTGGTCGTATAGTCTTAAAGTGTCCAAACTAAACTCATATTGAAATTTGTTTTCAACAGATTTTCCAAAAGTTGAATCAAAAATCTTCAGTCCACTAGAGCCAGGTAATAGAATAATCCATTTGTTATTGGATTTATCCAAGTCAGGTTTATAAAAGTAGTAGTTATCTGAAAATAACTGTCCTAGGATTATGTTTGTGGTAAAAAAGAGTAAAGTTGTAAAAACGAATCTAGTTCTTGACATTTCTTAATATTGACTTGACCGTGGTTCAATGATTGAGAACAATTTATTTTGCAATTGTTTAAATTTCTAGCAATACCTATTTGTTAAATAATGACATTAAATTCGTTTGCATTACTATGTGTTGCGCTTTGTTGAAGCATTGTTTTGTTATGTATTTTGGAATAGATGTTAAAAATCAAACAAAGCATAAAACGGTTATTGGTAGCCTTCAGCTTGTAGATTAAAAAGCTCAGCGTAGAGGCCATTTTTCGATAAGAGATCATCATGGCTGCCCTGTTCTAACAATGCACCATCTTTGAGCACTATGATGCGATCGGCCATTCTTACAGTACTAAATCTATGTGAGATGATCACTGCAGTTTTACCAACCGTCAAGGCTATAAATCGCTTGAATGCTTCAAACTCTGCTCTTGCATCCAAGGCTGAAGTCGGCTCATCTAGGATCAAGACTTCTGCATCTTTCATATAGGCTCGAGCCAGTGCAATTTTTTGCCATTGACCGCCAGACAATTCAACACCATTTCTAAATCGGCGTCCTAGCTGTTGCTCCATACCGTTGGGCACAATCTGGATCACTTGATCAGCCAAACTTTTTTCAGAAGCTTCTGCAATAACAATATCATCGGACAAGGCTTCTATCTTCCCAACCGCAATATTTTCTCGCAGTGTCAATTCAAATTTGACAAAGTCTTGAAAGATCACTCCAAAATATTGTTGGTAACTTGTGCGATCAAAACACTTGATGTCCACATCATCCAATAAAATAGTTCCTTCAGTAGGATCATAATACCGCAGTAGTAATTTGATGAGCGTTGTCTTGCCTGCACCATTTTCACCAACAAATGCCATCTTTTCTCCAGCTCCAATGTTGAAATTGAGATTGCGGACCACCCATCGCTCCGTATTTGGGTATTTGAAACCTACGTTTCTGAATTCAAATCCTTTCAAGATTTTTTTAGGCACTTGTACTAATTGGTCAGCTGGTGGATCGCTATTAGTCAATGCTAGAAATTCAAAATAATCCTGTAGATACATTGAGCTCTCTGTGATGTTTGTAAATCTAATAAAGAATCCTTGTAGCTTAGATCTTAAGCGATTAAAAGATCCAGATAAAAAGCTTAGGTCTCCAATGCTAAGTATGCCAGAGATGGTTCGAAAAATGATCAATAAATAAGCCACATAATAGGCTGACGTCCCCAATATATTAAAGCTAGATCCCCAGAAACTTCTTTGGATGGCCAACTTTTTACTTGCATTAAAATACTTGTCTGCAAGCTCTTCAAATCGCTTGGCTAAGTATCCTGAAAGTCCAAACAGCTTGACTTCTTTTGCTGTGACATCACTAGCCCCAGCATATCGAAGATAATCTAGCTCTCGCCTCTCTTGAGTCCAACTTCGAGATAAAGAATAGCTAGTCCCACTAAATTTTATTTCATTGATGATGGTTGGTAAGATCGAAAAAATGAGCAATAGCAATAACCATGGTTCGAAAAGCACAACCCCTACCAATAAACTAGAAATCACAATAATATCTTGAAACTGAGCTAAAATATTGGACAGTAAACTTACTCGATTACTGGTCTGTTGGCGAGCTCGTTCTAGCTTATCATAGAATGTGGGATCTTCCAATTGTTCCAGATTCAATTCCGCAGTCTTTTTTATTATTTCTACTGAAGAAGCATTGGAATATTTATCACCCAAAAGTCCATCGCATAAATTGATAATGCGATTCATGATGTCCGACAAAATAGCGAGGCCAAACTCTAAAGCAACCAATAGGAGCACTTTGTCTAAACTTTTATCGCCACTTCCTATTTGTTCTACGATCTGATCAATAATCTGCTTGGCTACCCATAACTGTGCGACAGGAATAATGGCATCAATAATGCGCAATGCAATATTGAGATAAAATAAGCTTGGACTTACGTTTTTGACTTTCTTAAAAAATAGCGGTACAAACTGTAAGGCAGATAAATTTTCTTTGAAATTTATTTTTTTGGGGACTAAGGTTTGAATTGGCTTACTTCGCAAATGAATATCTATATATTGTGAAATAATAGAACACAGAAATCGATCCACAAGTTCTAGTGAAGAAATTTTTTATTGGCAAAGGCAATTTTCTTTAATATTGCCGTGGGCTTTGATTTTATTTTCTATTAAACTATTATATTTTGCGAAAATAAATATGTTAATTTTTTATTGTTTGAATTGGGATAGAAAATAGCTTTGAAATCGGTTATTAAAATGCTCACTGTGCTCTTTGTGCTATGGGTAGGCTATTAGTTTTTATGTTTATCTTTAGTGGTTTGTGAAGATTGCTTGTCACGGCATCTTTTTCTTTGGGCTTTCTTTTGTATGGCTAAAAATTAGTGGTTCGTTTTTCTTCTTTACGTTGCGATTAAAAAGTATCCTCCGTTTTCAATTCAGTATACTCAAGTTTGATATTCTCAATATCGTAAACACTAACTTCTAATCCTTTGAATTTATGCGGATTGAAAATTGCAAGATTTACCCCGTTTTGGTATAATGAACTTTTAAACTCAATTCCGTCAAATCCCATTGATTTTATTAACTCTGAAAGATATTGTGTTGGCAAATAATCTAATTCGCTGTCGCTTCTTCTTCGTGGTTTTGAAAGTTCTTGTTCTAATTTGTCTATGAAAGAACCATGTATCATTACTTCTTCTAAAGATTCCAATTCTGCAAGTCTAAAAACATCATAAGTAAAGCGACTTAGATTTACAACACTTATGTTTTCTTCAAGCCTAAATGTTCCAACTGTAACATAATCAAATAAACTCGCTCTTACTTCGTATAATGTTGTTGTTATATCGTTTGCCAAATATAGATACGAAATGCCGTTGGGGTTCGCTCTACCGCTTTTTGCTGATGTGTTTGGTGGATTACCCATTTGTGCAATCTCATAACCTTTGGAATTATCCGTAATTCTTGCACGGTAAAATTTCTTCCCTTTTGGTAAGTCTTTTTGAAAGTGTTTGAATAAGGATTTTAGTTTTTCCAAATCCAATGGATTTTTCAAATGAAATCTGTTTACCGTTTTTATTTCCTCCGAAAACTTGTCCCAAGAAAGGAAAAGTGTTTGGTTCAGATCTTCTTCAACGCCTGAATTATGAAATTTTAATTGTACAGGATTGTCTAAAAGGTTTTGATAATCGGCAATATCATCTGAAATGATTTCGGAAATGAGCTGTTTGACATTGTTTGTATCAATCAAATTTTGAGTAAATACCTTTTTATGAAAGTCGTTAATGATTTGAGTTTCCAATGGTTTGCCATTTTCGGCATCAACTTCATACAAATCAATAATACCCACAAAAAAGCGATTTAATTCGGAAGCCTCATAAATGGAAACATTTTTGGAATTACAGTAATCACAATTTCCTATCGTTTTGTTATTCAGAATGATAGAACTTATGTATTGACTTTCAAAGCAATTTATACAACAATTCATATCAATTTCAAAACTAAGTCAATGTGGTTCATTAAGGAAAGTTTCTTTAACGTTCCTAATCCCGGAAAGTGTCCATTATTATGATACTCTCTAAATATAGGGATAGCAACAGAATTATAGCCTGTTTGGTCGCACCAAGCAATCAGCTTATTTAATGCTTCTGCAAATTTTCCTGCAATATCCGATGTGTCGTCATTGGAATCGGAAACAAAGTGTTTAACTTTTATTTTTTTTGTTTGTTTCTCATCATAAGACAAGTGAATGGCCACTGCATAAGGCAAAAATCCTGTTTCTGAGTATTCCTCGCCTATGGAAAGATAATCGGAAAAGCCTGTAAATCCTTCTTCTTGATAGTAAATATGTTCTTCTGAAAAACTACTCTCATCTACCTGTAAGTAATCGGAATTTTTTGTTTGAGCGTTGAAATAATCATCAAGTTCAACACGGGTACTTTCTTCAAAATTTCTGTGATATCGTTTACTTGTAGCGGATAGATTGATTACATTGTATTTAATCGAAAAATGCTCCTCATATAATGCAAGAATGTCTGCAATGTTGTCAAAAGTTGCATTGTGTACAATGGTTAATGCAGGAACAATATCGGCGTATTTTTGTAAAACCTCTATCTCTTGATTGTGGTTACTTCTGTTGTGAAAAATTATACCGACTTGGTAATTTTTACTTTGGCCAACTGAACTTTTAATTGCCTTGAAAACAGCATCAATATCAGTAAACGTACCAACTTGCGGATTTGCAATAATTGTAAAGTTAATATCGCTATCAACCAATGTTTTTATTGTAGTTTTAAGTGTTGATGAATCCTTTACAGGTTCAATAATAGGCGACACTTTTGCTTTGTTTGGAATAAGAACATCAGGCGTTAATTCCCTAATTCCAATCAATTCAAACTGCTTACCTCTTATATATGGTAGGTACATACTCTTTCAGTTGCTAAGAAATTATATAATTTATGATACTCCTGTTCGTTAAAGTCCAAAGAATTACAGATGTGTTTTAACTCTCTCGGTGTATTTGAAGATTTGAGTAGGTCGGGCTTATGTAGTTTACGTTTTTTTAACTTATTCAAAACTTGTTTTTGGAAAAAAGTTATATCAATACATGCAAGTAATTCATAACAAGCCTTAAAGATTAACGTATTAGGAACATCCGGAATATACCCGAAATTATCAGCAACCAAATCAAGATATTCTTGTTTTCGTAGAATTTTGAAGATAGTATCAAATTCAAATAACGCTGTATTGCTGCTTGCTTCTTTTATCGTTTGCAATTTATTCTTTGTGTCAAGTACAATAATTCCAATGTTTGCATCTTCATACTCAACTTTTAATTTATCTGCATTTTTTTTATCTGTTACAATATTAACTTCATCGGCAAATTTTTGATAATCAGCTAACTGTTTTGATAGCTTGGAAAAATCGTCAAGTTCTGTTTTAATTTCAAAAATTCGTACAGCACCATTCAACATAACCAAGTCGGCTTTTGAAGCACTAATTTTTAGCTCGTTTAAAATGAGCGTTGTTTTTAAACTATGTTCTTTGGTTAGATTTTGCACCAAGTTATTTTTATAGACATATTCACATCTGTATTGCTGTTGCAAAGTTTTGTACAAAGATTTGATGATATCCAAATTTGTTTCGTAAGATGAAGCATTGAAATACTTGGTTGTCTGTCTTTCAAAGAGTACAGTATCGTTTTCCCGCACTATCTTTTGAAACATAGTCGGTGAAAAAATTTGAGATAGAACTCTTAAATGCTGTACAGTCTCCATATTAATTTAGTCGTTACAAAGGTAAGGATTTATTAAAAACTTACCTACATATAACTACAAATAATCAACCTTATTATGTTAATAGCTTGTAAGCCAATAAAAACAATATTGTGGTGATTGTAAGTTGCATATTCTGCGTCTTTTTGTTGTTAAGTAGTTTGTTGAGTGGCGTGGCATCCTAAAATGACCGCTAACACAAAGGAAAGTTGATGCCCAAAGAAATCTTTCTTGTCAGTTATTCTCCTCGCATCAACTTTTGACTCGCGTCATTTTTATTTTTAATTTGCCTCGCCCAATCTTTGATTTCATTTGAACGAAGCCAGAGTGCTGAGAGATTATAAAGGTAAAGTTTTTGTGAGCCATATTCATATGGGTTTTGAACATGATGCTTTTTTTTTTGTAAAAATAAGGATTTAATTTCAGTCGTGCAAGAGGAATGTAAAAAGGACTGCTGACGAATTTATTTCAATATTCAGATTTACCATATTTTTTTTATAAAAATGTAACAATCAATCAAAAAATAAAAAACATCAATCAAATAGCTTAACTAAGTGTCAAAAATTGGAACGACAATTCCATATCCTTCTTTGGTCTTCTTCATTTCCTTTTTTGATAAAACCAGAGCCTGCAAATCCGTCAAAATATAAAAGCTTCCAATTGTATTTTGTTGCATATGTGTTCATAATATTTAAATAGGCTTTCGCATATTCAACTAAAATTTCTATTTTGTTTTCAGTCCAATTTCCTCCAAAATTATTCATCTGTTAATGCTTATTAGGGACGTTTATATGCTTATAGTCAACGTCGAAGTATTAACGCCGTTGCTACCTTTGGGGCTGCTTTTAAAGTGGAGTACAAAATACTAGATTTTAATTTGCGTCTAAAACTGAAAGCAGCTATGATTGGGAATACAATGTTATAAGAATTTTTAATTAGCATTTATGTATATTTTTAAAGTATCCAATTAAATTCAAGAGTATAGAGAGCCGAAATGATCATTGTATTAATATTTTTAATGATGGTTTTTTGAAACTAATATTGATAGTTCAAAGTCAATGCAAATTAAAGATGCTGTCAAATCTTTCAATTCAGAGGTTGAGTTTATTGAGCATCTCCGTAACCTTTAAATATTTGTTCATCAAACTCTGGTAAAGTTTTGTTTATAAATTCGTCATAATCTTGTTGAGTTTTAAATGAAACTTCATAAACTCTTTCAAATTTAAAATCATAATATGTATCATTAATCTTTCTTATACCAGAACTGTAAAAAGTAATGGTTTTATCATCGTTGGGGCGAGCATAAGCACGATAAGATGTTTTTAAATAATCCCAAATTGTACCAGTTTCTTGGGAAACTAATGAAGTTAGTTTAATAATTGACGATATTAGTTTCATATATTAAATATTTTTTTAATTTCTTATAACATCTTTATCTACGCCATAAAATATATACGCCATTATGGCGTATATATTTTATGGCGTAGATATCTTCTATGTGACCAGGGTTTCCTTTCATTTTATAAGGGCGGTTTAAGCTTTGCTAAGCAAATATAAGGAGGATAATGTCTCATAATATAGGGTAGATAGCTGATTATTTTTGAGCTGGCTTCCCCCGAGTGAGCCGGCCGGAGTGCTGCGCAGCAGGTCAGCCTTACGAGGCTGACGGAGCGATTAGCGAACCACGCAGGACGGCGACCCCAAGGACTATGTACGTAGGGGGCACTCCCTCAAAAACTGAAAGTATGTGCTTGTGAATTCAGCTGTGAATTCAAGCCTAAGATGAATTAAGCTGCAGTAGCTCCCTATATGTCCAGCGGCTGTTCGTCGGGTCCCTCGTCAAAGTTGATCACAGGGCGATCGTCCTGATCTCCCTGGACGTTTGGTGATTCTTTTTCTTTGGCTTTGACGCTTTTTGTGGCGTGAGGTACCAGCATCAGCCTCTGCTTGTCGATCAACTCTCCCGTCACCGTGCAGATCCCATAAGATTTGTTTTTGATCCTCACCAGCGCCATCTCCAGATTCTGGATAAACACTCTCTGCCGCTCCGCCATCTTGGTCAAAAACTCTATCTCCGTATGAATAGAACTGTCATCAAACCAATCTCCACCTTGCTCATCAGCCATGTTTTCCCGCATCTCCATCATCTGATGCTCTATGTCCTCCAGCTCTTTCTTTGTGGTGGCAAGCTTGTTGTCGATCAGTGTCTTAAATTCTGCCAGTTCTTCGTCGGAGTATCTAATCTTATTATTCATCTGATCATCATTTTGCGGCAAAATTAAAGCAAAGCTTATAATTCACTTGTTAATTTTAATAATGTTGTGTAAGTCGCAGATAGTGAATATTATACATATATACAATTATCTATATCTGTATCGTCATTTCAATCCTCTGTCAGCTTTCCTCACAGCGGCCTGAACGGGTTGTCGGCCGACTATTGTTTGATCACTTTTTGGGAGAACAACTGACCGTCCTGAGCTTTCAGACTCAGTATATACATACCGGTTTTTAGTCCGGAACCTATCTTGATATTTTGTACACTTGCTGACCTGTGAAGTTCAAGGCTTTGAACCATCTTGCCTTGCATGTCTGAGATGATCAGCTGCTGATCCATTCCGGAAACAGAGTGGATGCGTACAGTAGTTTCGGTCTCGAAAACGACCGGATTCACCTCAAATCCCAAGATCTCTGTCTTAGGATCATTACTGGCCACAGGCCGCGCATCAGTCACCGAAAAGCCATCAAATGCAGCTTCTACGATGTGTCCTTCAGGTGTATCGCCCGTCTCTACGGTGATCCAGCAAGCTTGTGTCTTGTCAAACGTCGGGGAAAGCTTGATCTCTCTTAGATTCCAGCTCCTGTCTGAACTCAACACGCTGTCCAGCACAATGCTGCCGCCGGCACCATTCAGCCGGACATAGAGCTTGTCGTTTGGTGTTCCATTGCCTCCGGTATTGCAGAACCACCTGCTGAAATGAAATACCGGCTCACCATAGCTGCTCAGATCCATCATCGGTGAAACCAGGATCGTGTTGCCGCCATCCACGTCGTCAACTGAGGCTTCTGTGCTGCCGTTGCCGGTGACATAGCACGTATTTCCCAGGTCTGTATCGAGATCAAATTCCGGTTGACACTGCTGCCCTTGATTTCGGGTTCCTACAGGTTCTGCTCTTACCCAGCCTCCTGTGGTGGCATCACCATACACTGTCCAGCCCTGGTCGATGATGAAATCATCATGGTAAGATTTGTCCAGATAGATCACTTTCTGGCTGACGGGAAGGTTCACATCAAATGTATCAGAACCCTCTTTGTAGCCCCATTTACCGGCGTAGATTCTAAAATTACCTTCTGCAGCAGGCAGTTTTACTGTAGCAACCCCGGAGGTATTGGTCACGAGTTCTATATTCCTGCTGGAATTGGCATAGAGGACTTTTGCTCCCGGTATGATGTCGTTTGTTTTGCTGTCTTTGACCACAAGGGTAGTCACTATTGAGGATTTGGAATTGAGCAGAGCCTCTACTGCAGTGACTATGCCGTTTTCCATTGTGACTTCGATCTCCTTGCTGACATAATCCGGATGGGTGAATATCGCTTTGTATGTGCCGGCAGTAGCACAACCCGTCTTGAATACTCCCAAGCCATCGGATACTTCCTTGTTCTTGCGGGTACCTTGGATGATGACCGTAGCTCCTGCTATCGGGTCACGGGTGATGCTGTCCAGCACCAGTCCTTCGAGATAGCAAGCTCTGATATAAGTCGGACGGATGACGAACAATCCTCCTTCAATATCTGAGGCGATGATCGTTTTGCTGGGTAAAAAAGGACTTACTCCCCAGCAGCCGTGAAAACCTCCATCCGGACCGCTGTAGGTGTCTATGCTGCCGACCTCAACGATGTTGTCAGGGCGGTGCACGTCACAGATCTTGATGCCGTCAGTATAATAACTGGTGATGATATATCCATCCAGATACCTCACGTTATGTGGGATCACTCCCAGCCCATCCGTGTCCAGAGGTTTGTATCTGTCCAGCAGTTTTATTTTGGAGTAATCACTGATGTCATAGGAGGCAACATAGGCTTCCTCTCTTTCATCAGTCGTGAAAATGTACTTGGCATCGTCTGAGATCCACACATTGTGCGTGAATGCAAAAGGTGTCTTGAAGTTGGTCAATTCTATCGGATTCTTCTTGTCCTTTACGTCGTAGATGGTCGTCAGACCTTCATAGATATCTGCAGTGTACAAGGTATCTCCTCTCATGTACATATCATGGCAGTAGCGTTTGAGCTCAGCGCCTAGATATTTTGGATTATTAGGGTCGGGTTTGAGGTCAAAAAACAAAACTCCCTGCCATGGATTGCAACCATTGAGTGTGAGTATCCCGTTTTCATCCACGAAGTTGGTATGGCAGGTATTGAGTGTCTTCATTTCATTGTTGTATGGAATGTCAGCCCGCCAAAACTTAAACTGTATGTCGTTTGGAGCTTTTGTCATATCGACGATGATCAGACCGTCAGAGACCTGATCAGTTACTGCATAGATAAAGTCTTTGTACGAAAAACACTCGCGCCAGATGGTGTTGACACCTGGAATTCTTTTTCTTTCGATGGGTTTTGCAGGGTCTTCCAGACTGTAAATGACCAATGCGGACTGGAGCCCGATGCAGGCATATTCGATGCCGTTTTTATCCACAAAATGCCAGATACCGCTTCCCAGACCGGGCACGTGTGCGATAATTTCCATATTGAGGTCACCGTCTTTTTGTCCAAATAGACTCAAAGACAGCGAAAAACAAAAGATGAATCCGAATAACTTGTTGAGCATAAAATAAAAATTGTGCAAATATAATGTTTTCAAGATTCTGCTTTTGAAAATCGAATTTGCTCCCTGTGAATTGATTAATTTACGATACTTTTGGCCAAAATTTCTGAAGGAAATGACAGTAATCAGTAAAAAAGTAGATCAGGGTGTATGTATTCTCACTCTGGAAAGAAGCGAAGCTCTCAATGCCCTCAACAAGGACATCATGAATGAGCTCGATGGACACTTAGCAGAGATAGAAACGAATGCCAAAGAATACAAAGGTCTGATAATCACGGGTTCGGGCCCAAAAGCATTTGCTGCGGGTGCCGATATCAGTGAGTTTGACGGCCTGAGCGAGATACAGGGTAGGGGAATGGCTGAAAATGGTGCAGCGATCTTTGACCGGATCGAGCAGCTGCCTATCGTCACCATTGCCGCTGTCAACGGCTTTGCCCTCGGTGGAGGTTGCGAGTTGGCGATGGCCTGTCACCTCAGGTTAGCATCCTCCAATGCCAGGTTCGGTCAGCCCGAAGTAAACCTGGGATTGATTCCGGGTTATGGCGGTACGCAACGACTGATCCGCTACATAGGCAGGGGAAAAGCTCTGGAACTCATGATGACAGGAGATATGATAGACGCTCTTGAGGCACAGCGCCTGGGTCTGGTCAATAGGGTCTTAGAACTCGACCAGTTGCTTCCTGAAGCCATACAGCTCGTCTTGAAGATTGCAGCTAAAGGGCCACTGGCAGTAGCGCAGGTGATCCGATGTGTCAATGCGTATTTTGAACCGACAATTGGGGCATTTTCTATCGAAGCAGATCGCTTTGGCAACCTGATTGCCTCTGCTGACGCTCAGGAAGGCGTCCATGCATTTTTATCCAAGAGAAAAGCTGAATTCAAAGGACTGTAATGTACGAGTTCCACAGCAACCTGGAGCTGTATTTCAATATGCAGTTCTGGACTACGAGGGATTTTATTCTCCCTGAGGTACAAAAGCTCAGGAGCATCGGCCCCCGGTCTCGGGTCTTGGAGTTGGGCTGTGCAGAAGCAGGAGTGCTCAAGGCATTTGTAGATCTCGGATGTACCTGTGTAGGATTGGATCTCAGTCCCGAGCGGATAGCTACCGCTACGAAGTTTCAAGCTGAAGCGGTACAGAGCGGTCAGCTCCGCTTCATTTCAAAAAATGTGTACGATATCGACGTCGATGCTGACTTTGGCGGCAAATTTGACCTGATTTTGCTCAAAGATGTCATAGAGCATATACCGGATCAGGAAAAATTTATCCCAATTTTGAAAAATTACCTCAATGATGATGGTATCATTTTCTTTGGATTTCCACCCTGGTACATGCCTTTCGGTGGACACCAGCAAGTGTGCAGGTCTAAGATTTTGAGTAAACTGCCTTGGTTTCACCTCCTGCCAAAATCTATATATAGGGCGATTTTGATTAGAGGGGGAGAATATGGTGCGAGCTTACAAGACTATATGGATATTCACGATTGTGGGATCAGCATAGAAAGGTTCGAGCGCATTGCTGCAAAATCGTCATTTCGCATCCTCAAGAAAATCACTTACTTCACCAATCCTATTTATGTGTATAAGTTTGGTGTAAAACCGCGAAAGTGGAATTCATTTTTTTCAGGAATACCTTTTTTAAGAAATTTTTATTCGACAGCTGTTTATTATTTTTTGTCCAAATAGTTTGGACTGCCTTCTTCATTTTTCTATATTGTTACACAATTTAATTGAAAATGCGTTCGGGACAGGATGTTGAGTTTATACTTTATGTAAAAGATCAGAAAAGATCCACCGAGTTCTACAAGCTTTTATTGAGAAAGGAACCTGCTCTGGAGGTGGAGGGAATGACAGAATTTGTACTCAATCCGTTTAGTAAACTTGGCTTGATGCCCAATCACGGGATAGCAAAGATCATTTCAGGTCCATGTAACCATCCTGATATGGGTCAGGGCATACCCCGATGCGAGCTTTACCTTAAGGTCAGCGATCCACATGAGATGTTCAAACTGGCTCTGTACAATGGTGCAAGTGCTGTCAGCGAAGCGCAGCCCAGAGACTGGGGAGACTTGGTGGCATATGTCAGCGATCCTGACGGCCACATACTCGCTTTTGCAGCGACTATTGGGGAGCTAGCCTAAATGCGGATGTAGCATTTGATTTGATCCACAAGAAAACTTCAAAGCAGATTTCAAGGAAAGAGAAATTTCCCATACATGATCCGTGAAGTATCCATGAAGAATCCCTGAAACCCTATAAGGAGACGTGCGGTCCCATTCAATGTTCGATCAATATCTTCTCAAATCTGTCCCTTCGATTTATTTCAGAAATCTTGAGAAGGTACATGCCTGCCGGAACGGAGCGGACATTGAGCACATTGCTACCGCCAAATAGTCTTTGATGCAAGAGGGCTTGGCCTTGAATGTCGAGTAGAGTACAGCTCATCTTTTGAGGGATATAGTCCAACACGTTGACTATGAGATCAGAGTGAGCAGGTTGAGGGAAAGTCTGTAGATTGATCTGAGAGTGTTCAGCATACTCATCAGTAGAAAGTGTACCGATGTGCAAGGTCCTGCAGAGAGTGTCAGCGCCGTGGCGGTTGTTGACGATAAGGCATACCCTGTACACGCCGTTGGAGTCGAACTGATGCACAGGATTAGGCTCTGTGCTCTGGTGGCCGTCACCGAAGTCCCAGAGCCAACGGCTGACCTCATAAGCACTCGCATCGGTAAACTCAAAGAGGAGATGGTCCGAGCTGTCCTGATCATGACGCCACCAGCACCAGGGCAGAGGGTCTATGCCAAGACTGTCGCAGTCAGAGTCCTCTACGGGCCCCAGTCGGTAGTTGGGAAAGGTGGGCATGCACCGATGCACCTGACATTGGATATCCATTCCGGCGATATCCAGACCACAGGCACTGCCTTCTTTGTTGGGGTGGCGGATGCGATGGAGCAATGAGGTGTTGAGCGTGAAGGTATTGAGATACAATCTCCCGTCGGGTCCTGACTGCCCACTCCAAAAAGTATGGTAGTAGAGATGATCTGCCGGATTGCGGCGGATGGAGTCTATAAAGACCCGATCAGCGAATACATTCGGGCCCACTTCTGTCTGCTCCATGCTGATCCCATCCTGGGACATATAGATATACTTGGAGTCTGGCGAGAAAATGGCTGCACCGGGAGCATTGAACTTGAAATCTATGCTGTGGAATACGCGGATATTGCGAAATCTCCCTACGCAGCGGTCAAAGTCTGCGAGGTAATAACTAACAATTGTATCTCTCTGGGGACAGCTCATCGAGAGAAAATGATTGCCATCCAGAGAGAAATGGCTGTCGCAGACGCTTCCTACAGGATAGTTGCCAAAAGCAGTGTCTGAATGATGGTAGTGTATCCCTGAGGGGTCGAGCAGCCAGAACAGCCACTCGTTGCTGTATTGTTTTTTCTTGAGTATCCACCAGTCCCGACCATTGGCATGCCGGCAAGCGCGCAGATGGCCCGCCTCCAGACTGTCATTCTGCTGCCCCGGCAGGAGGTAGCCCGCTCCGATACCGTCACCTGCCCCTGCGGCGAGTCTGTCATCCAGATGGACGTATTTTACCTTGGCAGTATTGATCAGTGACCTACCAAAACTGCTGTCATATAAAAATGCCATGCTGTCGCATAAATAAAAGCTTCGATGCGGGTCTGCAGGATCGGGCAAAAACAATGCACCTTGATCCGTTGCTTGGCCTGCATTAATTATAACTTTCGTCAGATTCGAGCCAAATTTGACCGCTTTATCATTTCGATTGTTGATCGTGTATCCGTTGCTGTAGTAGAGCAATTTTCCGCTGTCGTCGGAGTACATATTGCTGGTGATGTAGAAACTCTTTTTGCTTTTGTGGTCGGGCAAGATCAGCGGATTTCCTTCCCGAAAGTCTAAGGTCGTCACCCCAACATTTGGCTCAACACCTGCTGGTAGCCCGAACATCCAGATAAAATCATGCTTTTGCGCAAGTATTCTGAGTGAAGCAAGTAAAATCAAAATAACTAGTCTGTGTTTCATATGAATGATACTATTTTTCTGTATTATCTGTCAAAATTGGAAGTTCATTTATAATTTCCTGTCATGATAAATTTTGTACCGTACAAAACACAAGCCTATTGGGTAGAGTATTGAAGTGAGACAAGCGCTGTATGAAGGTATAATTTTTTTTGGGATCAAGTCCAAAGAAAAATAAAATCGAATGTGGAGACAATAATCAGTGCCAACGGAACAAGCTAATTGAATGAAACTGTACATGTGAAAAAAGATCGGAATACAATAATCCCCACCAAATCAATTCTCTATTGAGTTTGCACTTGAATCATATATTTTAATCTCATATTTCTTGATGAATACAAGACCTAAAACAAGTTTGAATGCTGTCGTTAACCCAAGAATTGACCCTGTTCCGGTTCGATCAGAAAACCAACCGGAATTCAACTGACTATGCAAGGGTATTTGTCAACAGGATGAAAGAAAAATTTCCCATACATGATCCGTGAAGTATCCATGAAGAATCCCTGAAACCCTATAAGGAGACGTGCGGTCCCATTCAATGTTCGATCAATATCTTCTCAAATCTGTCCCTTCGATTTATTTCAGAAATCTTGAGAAGGTACATGCCTGCCGGAACGGAGCGGACATTGAGCACATTGCTACCGCCAAATAGTCTTTGATGCAAGAGGGCTTGGCCTTGAATGTCGAGTAGAGTACAGCTCATCTTTTGAGGGATATAGTCCAACACGTTGACTATGAGATCAGAGTGAGCAGGTTGTGGGAAAGTCTGTAGATTGACCTGAGAGTGTTCAGCATACTCATCAGTAGAAAGCGTACCTATGTGCAAGGTCCTGCAGAGAGTGTCAGCGCCGTGGCGGTTGTTTACGATGAGGCATACCCTGTACACGCCGTTGGAGTCGAACTGATGCACAGGATTAGGCTCGGTGCTCTGGTGGCCGTCACCGAAGTCCCAGAGCCAACGGTTGACCTCATAAGCACTCGCATCGGTAAACTCAAAGAGGAGATGGTCCGAGCTGTCTTGATCATGACGCCACCAGCACCAGGGCAGAGGGTCTATGCCAAGACTGTCGCAGTCAGAGTCCTCTACGGGCCCCAGTCTGTAGTTGGGAAAGGTGGGCATGCACCGATCCACCTGACATTGGATATCCATTCCGGCGATATCCAGACCGCAGGCACTGCCTTCTTTGTTGGGGTGACGGATGCGATGGAGCAATGAGGTGTTGAGCGTGAAGGTATTGAGATACAATCTCCCGTCGGGTCCTGACTGCCCACTCCAAAAAGTATGGTAGTAGAGGTGATCTGCCGGATTGCGGCGGATGGAGTCTAAGAAGACCCGATCAGTGAATACATTCGGGCCCAGTTCTGTCTGCTCCATGCTGATCCCATCCTGGGACATATAAATATACTTGGAGTCCGGCGAGAAAATGGCTGCACCGGAAGCGCTGAACTTAAAATCTATGCTGTGGAATACGCGGATATTGCGAAATCTCCCTACGCAGCGGTCAAAGTCTGCGAAGTAATAAGTCACCACCGTATCAAAATGCGGACAACTCATCGAGAGAAAATGATTGCCATCCAGAGAGAAATGGCTGTCGCAGACGCTACCTACAGGATAGTTGCCAAAAGCAGTGTCTGAATGATGGTAGTGTATCCCTGAGGGGTCGAGCAGCCAGAACAGCCACTCGTTGCTGTATTGTTTTTTCTTGAGTATCCACCAGTCCCGCCCATTGGCATGCCGACATGCGCGCAGATGTCCCGCCTCCAGACTGTCATTCTGCTGCCCCTGCAGGAGATAGCCCGCTCCGATGCCGTCACCTGCCTCTGCGGCGAGTCTGTCATCCAGATGGACGTATTTTACCTTAGCAGTATTGAACAGTGACCTACCAAAACTGCTGTTAAAAAAAGATGCGATGCTGTCACAAATATAGTAACAACGATGTGGCTCTGCCGGATCGGGTATGAATAAGGCACCTTGATTTGTAGCTTGTCCTTCAAAAACATTTATCTTGGTTAGATTCGAGCCAAATTTGACCACTTTATCATTTCGATTGTAGATACTGTACCCATTACTATAGTACAGCAACCTTCCGCTGTCGTCGGAGTACATATTGCTGGTGATATAGAAACTCTTTTTGCTTTTGTGGTCGGGCAAGATCAGCGGATTTCCTTCCCGAAAGTCTAAGGTCGTCACGCCAACATTTGGCTCTACTCCTCCTGAATTTCCGAACATCCAGATAAAATCATGCTTTTGCGCTGAAGATTCCAGCGCAAAAAGCATGATAAGTATAACAACTGAGGATTTTTGTCGCATTTTAATCAATCCAATGTGGATCAGGTACAAAAATAAAGTATTTTGAACCATCATTTGATGTGATTAAACAGTTTAAAGCTATCCTTGTATCCATCCGAGTGGAAAACCAAAGTAAAAGGTGCTGTTGGCAGGGTACCGGTATTGACTTCCCATCGCCCAGCACCGAGACTTCTAAATTCCGGTATGATAGTTCTGCCATCCATTGCCATGATGGTGATCGTCACATGCTTTACCTCCGGATCGGCCGCCACGACCATCATTCTATCTTTGCTAGGATTTGGATAGATGTCGAACAAGGACTCGCGTTTAGGAGCGACAACTGACAGTATCTGTTGTTGTTGTGCGTTGCAATTGTCCATATAATCCAATTCCAGATCTGCATGACGGTTGAACAATACTCTTGCAAGGCCCACTGCGTATTGATTATTCAACATACATTGATTTGCAATCGAATACACACTATCCCACAATTGCGCGGGGAGGCTATCGTGCTGGATATATTGGATGATGAGTTGAGAGATTGACTTCTCCAACTGTTGAGCTTCTGTAGTAGCAGGGATAGATCCCCAGTTAGCCGACATCTGTGCCAGTATGCTTGATTTGACTGTGTTATATAATGTTTGGATTGAGTCTTGAGAGTGGGTGTATAGAGCTAATCCGTCAGCAAGCTCATCCCAGCTTTGAATGTAGGATTGTGAGAAAGTGTCTCCGGGATTTAATGTAGCTTGTAATTCTGTTAATTGATTTTGCAAACTGAATATGCTGTCTTGCACTGCTGAGACAGAGCCGGAGAGCTGGCTGATCTGTGTCGAGTAAATAGAGAGATTTCTCCTCATCTGAGTATAGGTAGATAGCTCGTTTCCCGAGTTTTGTTGGTAAAAAGCAGCAACGTTCGTATCCATTGTAATGAGTTGTGGGTAGCGGACCAGCTTGTCGTACAAATAAGAGCCTGTAGTCCAGTTGATACCAGTAGCATAGGTTCCTGAGCCAATGCTTCCCGTGGCAGCATTCTGATCAACTATGCTGATCTGAGGTGTTCCGTCAGAAAAATAAAAATACTCGTCGTCACCACCACCGCCTCCACCTCCTCCGGTGCTGATAGAGCAACCTGCATCGATTGTGCAGTTACTTTGATAGTTGTTATTGTTGATAAACCACCACTGACTCGCCAAATTTGGATCATTAATTGGTGAAGGGTAGTAGGTAGAATTCGATCTTACAGTAAAAAGTGAACTTCTTAATTGCAAAGGATCGATGTTCCCATTTTCGGCTTCTACAGATGCTGTCTGACCAGGCCAGGTATTTCCATGTAGGAATTGCTCGCCGATATGCCCATATCCAATCCACAATGCTTGTTGCATATCTGAGATAAACTTGCTGTATTTGAGGATATTGGCATCCTGATCCCCGTCGAAATACATTCCGGTCTTTATCTGCTGTACAGAATTGCAACATAAAATATTGCTTGGAGATCCCGTGACATAAATACCTGTATAATCAACTATTTCCGGAGTACCAATCAAAGAAGTGCCAATTCCTCTGATTGAGTTTCGCATGATGCTGTGCTCTCTTGAGCCATTGATAAATATCCCCTTGCCTGCTCTCTTTGTAAGGCCGTATATTCCTCGACTCACTTCCAAATCATTGTTCCAAATATCTACATTCGGGTATTCGAATGCTGATATACCATTATGAGTTCTAGCCAAATGTAACTTATTGTTTAGAATAGCACTTTGTCCATTGCCATCATCTGATAAGCCATCGAGACTTATTGCAGTTCCACTGGTGCTGAGAGAGGAGACTATCGAATGGAATTTGCTTTGATAGACTTTAAACAGGGTTGGATTCTTAGAGTTTGAAATAGCCACTCCTCTGAATGCAAAAGCTATAGTGTCGTTAAAGATTTCTCCAGATTTCATATCATGTTGAAGAACAGCATATCCTTGGTACAACTCCATCTGGTTGTTCCTAGATTTAAAGTTGCTGTTGACAGCAGTTACGCCTATACTAAGAGGTGATTTGAAAAAGTTGTTGTTGAGATAAAGATATGGACTGGATATGCTGATGATGGAATTTCCACGCCAATCTGATGGAGGATAAAGGGCATACTGATTAGAACCATACAAGTTTTCAAATTTACTGTCCAATACTGATAATGTAGTATTTCGGGAAATGATACCATTATAGAGCAGATCGAATGTGCATAAATTAACAACTGCATTCATATTGTCAGTTTGGATACCTGCATAAGAATAAATTCCTTGTGAAGCATCATGCAATGGCCCGTCACAATAGAATTTACAATTCCTGATATCAGCTCTAAAATGAACATCATCGATTTTCAATCCAATTTTATTGCGAATAAATGACATACTAGTGATTGCCAAACTAGACCCTGGTTCTCCGGTGATACCTACTACCGCATCATACATTTTACAACCATTGATAAAAGTTGCAGAACTACCCGGCTTCATGATGACACCCTTATGCATTCCAGATCCACAGGAATAAAAGTAATTTTTAAGAAATGGGACATGACCTGTACCAGGGTTAATTTGAATATACGCCCCATCTGCTAGATAAAATTCAGTTCCGCTTTGAAAACCATAATAAATATCAACAATCAATTTTGTTTGAATACAAATTTTAGTATAAGTCGTTCTGACAAGGTCTGTTTGGGAGAGTAGTTCGTGATTACTATCAACTATTAGAACATCAGGACCTTGAGGACAATTGCAAGTACTCTGAGAATATGTTTGAAATGAAGAGATCAAAAAGATTTATAGGATGACGTTTGAAAAAACTGGTATCCGTGTTAGTACAAAAATTTTATTCAAATTATAAGCATTCATAGGGAAAAATTTTAATTTTAAGGAATAAAGGATTCGTTCAAATTGAAAAGTTCATATCTCAAATCCCTTTTGGATTTGCGATAAGGTTTAATTTGCAAATTACTTCGTCAATAAACAAATCTACGAAAATTTACAGTAGTATATGTCGAAAAATTCAAAATTATTGAAATATTTTACTTTATAATATCTTTTTTAAAGAATATTAATTTGGTATAAATGGATTAATTATATATATAATTTAAAATTCAATATCAGAATATTGATTGTTTTACTGTTGTATGGTAACCTCAATTGCTCATAAAAGCGAAACATTCTTGGTTTTTTTATTTTAGATTCAGATACAAGAACATAGAATTGCAAAAGCAGAGATTATCGAGGATATCAACTGAGCGTCTTCCAAGGAAGTTATTGCGATAAGCTTATTTTAATATGCTGTAACTGGACACAAACACTACATCCGTGATGTATCCCTGAAACCCTATAAGGAGACGTGCGGTCCCTTTCAAGATCTTATCTAAGGATTTACGCATTTACTTGTAGAAAGATATAGCACTTATGCCAACAATTTTAAGCTCTCACAAGGGAACATAAAAATGTTTCGCGCAAATAAAATTCAGGTACAACTCAAGGCTGAGCAAAATCTCTTTGAAGCAGCATCACCTTTCTCTATGCTCACGGTACTTGTGTTGCGAAAAGGGCGTTTTATTTACTTCAGAGGCTTAACCTCCACAGAAAGTCTTGAACTTACGGATATACATCTGCCAGATGTCCTGTTGCTCTTTGACTTCGTCGTCATCACAATAGTCCGTCACCTCCAGTATAGTTTCATTGGTGATGTCAGTGCGGTAAATCCTGAACTGCAAGAATTCATCCGGCCTTTCATCCCAAACATACTTGACCAGTTCTTCCTCCAAATCATCTACCATGACAGCTTCTTCCTCATCCCCTTCCCAGGAAAAGGTATACCTGTCGCCTATGTTATCCACCTTGTCACAAAACCAACGGACCAGTCCGGTGGGCTGAGTAACAAAGAGATAAAGTATGGAAGGAGATGCTTTAAACATAAACTCCATCTTCACTTGTACTCTTGCCATGCTGTGTGTTAAATCAAATAAGTGGGCAATATTAAAATTGTTTCTATATTTTTTTAAAAATTGATGAACATTTTTTATCCAATCCGCATTAATTCTTTTTTCTTCCGACGAAGCAAATTGGCATATTATTGGATCAAAGGAGAAGTTCCAAGGGTTTGGGAAGAAAGTAATCTATTGGTTTTCAGTAATTTAAAATTATTTCGAAAAAATGAGGCAGCTCAAAATCACAAAATCGATCACCAACAGGGAGAGTCAGTCATTAGAGAAGTATCTCCAGGAAATCGGAAAAGTGGACCTTCTCACCCCTGAGGAAGAAGTGGAGCTCGCCAAGAAAATAAAGCAAGGTGACCAGATCTCTTTGGAGAAGTTGACGAAGGCCAACCTGCGTTTCGTAGTTTCCGTTGCAAAGCAATACCAAAATCAGGGTCTATCGCTTTCTGACCTCATCAATGAAGGAAATCTGGGCTTGATTAAGGCCGCTCAGCGCTTTGACGAGACAAGGGGATTTAAGTTCATCTCCTATGCAGTATGGTGGATCAGACAGTCCATATTACAAGCCTTGGCAGAACAATCCCGTATTGTAAGACTACCGCTGAACAAAGTAGGTTCCCTGAATAAAATCAACCGCGCCTTTTCAGAACTCGAACAAGAATATGAAAGGGAGCCATCAGCAGAAGAATTGGCTGCACTTCTGGAGATTCCTACCGAAGAGGTGGAGACCACTCTGGGAGTTGCAGCGCGTCACGTATCTATGGACGCACCATTTGTCGAAGGTGAAGACAACTCACTGTTAGACGTATTGGAAAACGACAGCACTCCTGCCACTGATGCTTCTCTGGAGTACAAAGATTCATTGAGGAGGGAAATAGAACGCGCTCTTGGCACTTTGACAGACAAGCAAGCCGAAGTCATCAAACTTTACTTCGGACTGGGAGTTGAACATCCGGAGTCCCTTGAAGACATCGGTGACAAGTTCGGATTGACCAGAGAAAGAGTACGCCAAATCAAAGACAAAGCCATCAATAAATTGCGCAGCACAACCCGTAGTAAATTGCTCAAACAGTATCTTGGTATCTGATTTGGTCTTTTTTTAGAGATCGATCTAAGCTTTGCGCTTTTTTTGCAAACTTTGCAAAAAAATTGAATAGAATATGTCCCAAATTGCTTCCACAGATCAGGCAGACATAGCCCTCGCTTCCTGGCGCGAAAAGGAAAAGTTGGCCTTAGAATTACTTAAAATCGTCGGAGAACTCCGATTCGACAGATCCATCGAGCTGGTGTTGTTCAGGCGCGATTTATACGATTCTAGACCAAGCCAGGTCATCGCAGACCATCAAGTTGGCAAACTTTATATAGACCGTCCGATCACCATTCAGACCAGCCTGGACATCGTGAAAGAGATCCGGGACATGCAGAATCTGGCACCTTCAAGACTGGACATAGGCAAACTCGCCTCGGAATGGATCACCAACCAAAATCAATTCCCTGACCTGAAGACATTTTTGCGACAGGCGCTCTCCGAAGGTCTTGAAAGTAATATTGACAAAAATGCTTCACGTGACGTCGTCCTCTATGGTTTTGGGAGAATAGGTCGTCTCGTTGCAAGAAGATTGATCAATCAAACCGGGGCAGGAGAGCAACTTCGCCTCAAAGCTATTGTAGTTCGGGCCGGAATGAAGGTCAAGCTGGATGAAGTGAGAAAGCGGATGTCGCTGCTGGAAACGGACTCCATTCACGGCACATTCCAGGGTACGATCAACATCGCAGAAGACGGCGACAGCGTGGAAATCAACGGCAACAAAATCCACATGATATTCGCATCTGATCCTTCAGAAATAGATTATACCCACTACGGGATACACGACGCACTACTCATAGATAATACCGGCATGTGGGATACTAAAGAAAAGCTCAGCGCTCACTTGCGACCTGGTATCAGACAAGTCATATTGACAGCTCCGGGCAAGGATATTCCCAATATAGTCGTAGGTGTAAATCACAGTACTTTGAACATGGAGGACGAGCAGGTATTCTGTGCGGCATCATGCACAACCAATGCCATCGTACCTATCATTCAAGTCATAGATACAGAGTTTGGCATTGAGAAAGGTCACCTAGAGACTGTACATGCTTATACCAGTGATCAGAATCTGTTGGACAATTTCCACAGAAAACCTCGCAGGGGGCGTGGTGCTCCTATCAACATGGTGATCACCAGTACCGGTGCTGCCGGTGCTGTAGCCAAGGTCTTGCCTCATCTCAAAGGCAAACTCACAGGCAATGCTGTTCGCGTCCCGGTTCCCAATGTCTCCTTGGCGATATTGAATCTCACCTTGAACAAACCTGCAGCGTTGGACGAAATCAAAGTAGCCATGCGCAAAGCAAGCCTTCATGGAGACCTCGTCGAACAAATACTCTACTCAAACTCTGACGAATATGTGTCCAGCAATGCGGTAGGCACGACAGTAGCATGTGTGTACGACGCACCTTCCACCATCATGTCCAATGATGGGCGGACAGTGACCATATATGCATGGTACGACAATGAGTTCGGTTACACTTGTCAAGTGGTCCGACTAGCCAAATATGTCGCCAAAGTAAGGCGATTTACCTACTATTAATGGGCTACGGCAGTCACAATAAAATCACTACATGGCTCCCACTGATCGTTGGATTGAGTGCAGCTTTGGGGATGTGGGCAGGTCTGAAAGTTCAGCTCCCAAGGACCGAGCCACTTACACCACCCGACCAGGTCACCAATTATGAAATTGCAAACCAGAAGATCACCGACGTACTTCATTATGTCGAATCAGCATACCGTGACAGTTTGAACCCCTCTGCATTTGCAGAGCAAAGCATTCAGAATATTCTCACGGGATTAGATCCATATTCCTTTTATTGCGGACCTGCCGACACCGAAGGTCTCAGTGACGAGCTTGACGGTGATTACAGCGGATTTGGTTTCAGTTTTGTCCTGATCGATTCAGGAATTTATGTTCAATATGTTTTTCCATTGAGCAGTGCCTCAGGGGTAGGAATGCAGGTAGGAGACCGCATCACCGCCTTAGATCATCTGAGGGACGATAAACTGCGGCAGTTTGGCGTCGAAGACTTGGATTCTATGATCCGGCATTGCGGCAAAATACTGCGCCTGGAAGGGTACAGGTTCAGCAAAGGAGGCAAGGAGACATTCAGCAAGTCCCTCACAAGAAATCCTGTACTCATCACCAGTGTGGATCTGGGACATCAGGCTGCTCCTCATGTCCAGTACATCAGGTTGCAATCCATTGCCCAGAATTCTTACAGGGAGTTGATGAATGCTATTGAAGAATTTCAATCAAAAAATTCTAAGCCTCATCATTTGATCCTCGACCTCAGAGACAACGGTGGAGGTCTTATTCCGGTAGCGGCAGATTTGCTCAATCAGTTTATTACTACAAAAGATGAATTGCTTTTTTATTCCAAAGGAGCGTACAGGCCCAAGCAGGAGTACAAAGCAAACGGGAGGTCCTTCTTTACTTTGGGAAAAATCGTGGTCCTGATCAATGAAAATACCGCCTCAGCTGCGGAGCTCCTTGCGGGAGTGCTCTCTCAAAAAAAGAAAGCTTATCTCATCGGATCACCCACCTATGGAAAATCTACCATCCTGGACCAGTTTGGATTGTCAGATGGTTCCTTGATCCGTCTTGCGACATCCAGGTATTTCTTTGCCAACGGGGTGGATATCCAAAAGCCATTTTTTCCCGGAACAGCAGACAGCCTGGATTCAAATCCACAGAATATTGTCGGACCGGTACCTCATAAGGGATTGTGGCCCGACGAACTCATCAAGACGGATTCTCAGCTCATTGCCACACGGACGATATTGTCTGAGTGGGTGGAAAGAAAGATTTTGCCACAGTCCGAAAAATGGAAGCTGTGGACAGACGAGGATTTGAAAAAAATGGAGTCGAAAGAGGAGAGCATCACTTGGTTTAAGAGCATGGTGCCGACAGAAGAAGCGAACAGGATAATCCGGTCAGTTGGAGAAGATGAATTGCACAAAATCATTTATTCAACAATAATTAGTGTCCTGAAAGGTAAAGCAGAATCACAGCTTTGGATGCTCAAGCAGGATGAACCCTACAAAAGGGCTTTGCAATATCTACAATCTTGAGTGATTTTGATGAGCCAATGAGGATCATATCACCTCAGAAATTCAATTGAATCATCCTTGCCATATTTAATCAGCGTACTGGGTTCTCCGATCGCTTTGTCCCACTGCCGGTGCTTGACAATACAATCCACCGAACTTAGAACATCACTTGACACCTCTCCAAAAAATCTGGGGAAAGGCTTCCCTGATACATTCGCCGAAGTAGAAATGATACATTCATCTAATTCTTGGATCAACTCCTTGCAGAAGTTGTCCGCACAAATCCTTATCGCCACACTCCCGTCGTCTGCAAGACAATGTGAAGGTAGATTTATAGGATAGGGATAAATGACCGTAATGGGTCTGCTGGTCACCGAGAGTATGTTCTCTATTTTTGGTGGAATCGGATGGATATATCTCGATAACATAGTCACATCATTGACGAGCAAGATAAAACTCTTGGATGGCGGTCTTCCTTTGATATCAAATATTTTTTGACTCACGGCAGGTATAGAGATTGATCCGCCGATACCCCAGATCGTATCCGTGGGGTAAAGGATGACTTTGCCCGCACGCACGCAATCAGCTATATGCAATATTTCTTCAGAAAAGGACAGGGAGGATTGGGAGAGGTTCATTACATTGGATTTTGAAGTAGAATTACACACGCATAGCTGGCATTTATGTTTTGAATGGTGCGAATTTATATCGTAGCAGAAACGCTAAAATTTTAATTTGAGTATAACTCGGTTTTTGATAACAAAATTCAAACCAATGATCCAAATATAAACATCTTGTCAGGGATATTTAAAACCGATCAAAAAGGAAATCACTATCGAACGCAGAAAAGATTTTGGTATAATTTTTTAATCGGAACATATATTCTTGGACAATCTGATACTCGTTTTCATTGAGCTGAACTATGCAGTTTGGCTCCCATTTAAATTATTCTAGCAGATAAGATAAACTTTGACGATGGGGGTAAATTTGGCCACAATAATCCATAGCAAATAATTGATACGAATGCAGGAGATTCAATTTTAAAAAATTGATTTGCTTTCATGCTTTTATTAAAGTTGGGTCCTGACAATGATTTGGATCGGTTTACGTGGAAATCACAAGATTGGCCTGCTTATCGTTATTGCGATTACATTTGAAATGAATATCGATGCAACATAAAAGGGGTTCATCCAGACAAACCCTGATTTTGATTGCAGAACGTCATGAAAATGCAACTTAATGCAGTTTTTTTTCGTTATTTGGCTGAATAATCCGGTTTTGAGAAAGAAACTATTGCTCGCAGCGGTTCATCTTTTGCTTGTCCTTGGAATAGGACAGGCCAAACACATAATTGGGGGTGAATTTTATTATCAGGTTGTCAGTGTGGATACAGTCAAAAAGATAACGAAATACCTGTTTACGATGAAAGTTTACCGCGACCCTAATAGTCTTGGTGCTGACTTTGACGATCCTGCAATCATCGGTATATTCACCAAAAACAGTAATAACGTTTATAGCTATTTGAACAGGCTGGAGGTAAGATTGAAATCCCACCGCAATCTGGATGCTGTGATTGACTCTTGTTACGTAGTACCACCCAACATTGAAGTAGAAGAGGGGATTTATCAATTTGAGATGAACCTACCCATCATCAGTAATTCTTATGTTCTCTCATATCAGAGATGCTGTCGCAATGAGACGATCACCAATATCATTAAACCAGGGGATACGGGAGCTGCTTATGAGATTGAGATTACTCCTGAGGCACAGCGTTTATATAATAATAGCCCTCAGTTCGTTAATTTTCCTCCAATAGTGATATGTTCAAACCAGCCGATTGACTTTGATCATTTTGCTTCTGATATAGAAGGTGATAGTATGGTCTATGAGTTTTGTGCTCCGCTCACTGCCGGAGGTACCAAAGGTTCAAGTACTTTGGACGGCGGCAGAGCCACAGATTGTGATGGCGTCACCCCGGATCCCGCGGGTTGCCCTCCACCTTTCAAAACAGTAAGCTTTAGAAATCCGATATACACTTATAATCAGCCCATGGGAGGAAATCCGGTTGTAGCCATTGACAGCAAAACCGGAAAAATCACCGGGACACCAACAGTTCAAGGGCAATTCGTGGTAGGGGTATGTGCCAAAGAATATCGCAATGGGCAACTGCTGTCGGTGATTCGAAGGGATTTTCAGTTCAACGTAACCTACTGTCAGTCTGCCGTGAGCGCGCTGATCACCTCTGATTCTGTCAATATATCTAACCAGGAATTCGTTATCAATAGTTGCGGAACCAACACTGTGAAGTTTTTCAATCAATCGACCCTGGAAAAGAACATAAAAAGCTATCTATGGGAGTTCGATATCAAGGGTAATAAGGAAATCCAGACTGGTAAAGATGCTGAGTTTGACTTTCCCGGACAAGGGCAATACTCAGGTCTCATGATCATCAACAAGGGGACGAGATGTTCTGATACAGCAAAATTATCGGTGCGCATATATCCTGCTATAGATGCTGATTTTGATTACAGTTATGACACTTGTTATGCCAATCCGGTTATCTTCAAAGACAAATCATATACAGGTAGCAAGCAAATGGAGTCTTGGAATTGGAGTTTGGAAAGTGGGGTGAATGCTTCAACCAAAGACGTCAACCATATTTTCCGAAAACCCGGTACAAAGTCGGTCACCCTGCAGGTAAAAGATATCAATGGCTGCGTCGATTCACGGACCAAGACATTTGATTATTATCCTGTGCCTGCTTTGATCGTAGTTGATCCTACTACAACGGAGGGATGCCAGCCGGTCACAGTATTTTTTGATAACTTGTCTTATCCTATAGATAGTACTTATGACATCCTTTGGGATTTTGGTGATGGTAGTACAAGTACTGAAATATCGCCCAAGCACACCTTTAATTCAATCGGAACTTTCAATGTCAAGTTGAACATCAGATCACCGATCGGATGTGAGACTCAAAAAGATTTTCCTTCCTGGATTCAGGTTAAGCAGTCTCCGATTGCAGGATTTAGTTATACACCTGACGAATTGAATTCCCTACATAAAACGATTCAAGTAGTGGATGAATCTAAGTTTGCTTCACAGATTGATTATTTTATCAATGGGAAGCGGATATTTGACGGCAGCAATCCGAGATATACCTTTAGGGATACCGGTATCTATCTTCTGCGACAGATTGTGACACACAGCAATGCATGTGCGGATACGCTGGATCAGTACCTCGATATTGAACCCTTTATTTCATATTTTCTGCCCAATGCCTTTACCCCAAATGGTGATGGAAACAATGATGATTATTTTGGTAAGGGATATTTCGATGGTATGAGCAGTTTTATGCTTTCTATCTGGGATAGATGGGGCAGTCAATTGTTTAAGACTGAAGACCCTTATATAGTTTGGAGGGGTACATTTGGTGAAAGCGACAAGCAAGTGCCTGATGGAGTGTACGTCTACCGTTACCAATACAGAACTCCGAGAGGCCTCTGGGTAGAAAAACAAGGCACAGTTACTTTATTGAGATAGAAATTCTTTAGAATATTTGTTACAGTTTGAATAAAGTGTTTAACTTTGCAGCTCTTTTTATCAGGCCTTAATCTTAGTTGCCATGGATCTTATCAAATACGTACAGGAACAGTTGCTCGATGTGAGTAATATACCAGCATTCTCTTCAGGAGATACAATTATTGTAAGCTACAAAATCATCGAAGGAAACAAAGAAAGAATCCAGGATTTTCGTGGTGACGTGATCAGCATCAGCGGTCAGGGAAAAGCTAAGTCTTTCACCGTTCGCAAAGTGTCAAGTGGTGTTGGTGTGGAGAGGATATTTCCATTCTCTTGTCAGAATATCGTGGAGATCAAAGTGGTAAAGAAAGGTCACGTGCGCAGAGCAAAGCTTTTCTATCTTCGCAACCTTTCCGGTAAAAAGGCTAAAATCAAAGAGTCTACTGCATCGACCAAAGCGGAATAATTCATCTCCTCTCTTTCATTTTATTTGGGTTCATTGTTTGATAAATAAGCCCTTCATTATGGGATTACAGCTGATTTATTGATTTAGCTGTGAACTTTGTTCAATTTGTTTCAGAAATGCTCTCTCTGATAAGAATTTAATTCTACCTTGCCCTAAGTAAGACTTCATCTACGATATGATACGACGTAAAGCAATCGGATTATTAGGATCCTCTATGCTCTTAACTCCTTCGGGTGTACTGCAAGCCATGGAATCGAGCTTGTTGCAGGAACGACGCAATTTGGAGCAAATCAGTGCATTTGCATCCGATTCGAATGACGACGATTTTTGGTCCCAAATTCGGATGGCTTATCCGATTTCTCCAAACTTGATCAATCTCAATAATGGCGGTGTAGCTCCTTCACCTAGGGTAGTACAGGAAGCTTTAGATTTTTACAATCGCCTTTGCAATGAAGCACCATCCTATTACATGTGGAGGATATTGGATTCTGGTAGAGAGCCTATGCGGGCCAGGATGGCACAAATCGCTGCTTGTGACACTGAAGAGCTGGCTTTTGTACGCAACAGCTCCGAGGCTCTTGAAACGGTAATTTTTGGCCTACCACTTAAAGCCGGTGATGAGGTCATCTTGACAAAACAAGATTATCCCAACATGATCAACGCCTGGAAACAGCGCGAAAAAAGAGATGGGATAGTTTTAAAATGGGTTCATCTCAATCTGCCCTTAGAAGATGATGATGTCATTCTAAAGGCCTATCAAGAGCAAATTACAACGCGTACAAAAATACTCCACGTCACCCATGTCATCAATTGGGTGGGACAGGTGTTGCCGGCCAGAAAATTGGCCGATTTGGCTCATCGACACCAAGCTGAGATCTTACTGGATGCAGCACATAGTTTTGCTCATCTGCCATATGCGATCAGAGATCTCGACTGTGACTATTTCGGGACTAGTCTGCATAAATGGTTGAGCGCTCCCATCGGTTCTGGCTTGCTCTATATCAGGAAAGATCGCATTTCAAAAGTGTTCCCGTTATTGGCAGCAGCGGATCCAATGAGCGGCGATATCCGAAAATTTGAAGCATTGGGTACACGCTCATTTGCTATAGAACAAGCGATTCAACAATCCATGGATTTTTACCAAATGATAGGAAGCGAGCGAAAATTTGCGAGATTATGTGCCTTAAAAGAAAGATGGATCGATCAGGTAAAATCTCATGCGAAAGTAAAGCTTTGGACACCGCTCAGCAGGCAGTATTCAGGAGCGATAGCGAGCTTGGCGGTTCAAGGTAAGAAATCAGCAGAATTAAGCGATTATCTATACAATAAATACAAAATACATACAGTTTCCATCGTTTGGGAAGATATAGAATGCGTTCGTATCACGCCCAATGTTTATCACACCATGGCAGAGATGGACTTGCTCGCTAAAGCCATATTGGAGTTTGCCAATTCCTGATCCATGCTTGTAAGGAGCAATCAATTTTGCCTGTCATAACCAAACTCATTGCCCACCATGTCGTATTATTTGATCGATCCCACAGAAACCCAACAACTATGGCCTATCAGTAGAACGAGACCGGTTGCTGAAATCCTGCTCGGAATTCTCACAATCCGTCAGAAATGGGAGAAATACCTAGTGGCTGCTGTAAGTCATATCTGCAAGCCTCCTTTGTCGTTGCATTATAACGAAAACACCGGACCTTCTGAACACATTTTTATCGCAGGCAATCTCTTGCCTGACGACATATTGGCAAGTAAGATCAGGGAGTTGAAGGTCGGACAAGGCTTACATGCAAAAGGAAGGTTGTTGGCTGCACATTTACCAAGCTTTGACAGAGAGTCAGAATTTCACCTCAATATGCCTGGCATTTCGACGATGCTGGAGTGCGATTCGGCAGTTTTTTTAGATCAGCTCTGGCAGATTTTTCAATTTACCGACCGCGAACTTCGCAAAGATTTTAACTTGCTTACCTCGGGAAACAAGTCAGCATCACTGAGTTCAACGAACACCATTCTTGGCGAACAGCTGTACTGTGCAGAAAACGTAAATGCGGAATGTGCCATCATTAATACCAGGACAGGTCCTGTGTTTCTGGATAGTGGTGTTGAAATCATGGAAGGGGCAATGCTGAGAGGTCCAATTTATCTTGGGAAGAATTCTCAGGTCAAATTGGGTGCAAAAATTTATGGTGCAAGTTCCTTTGGGCCCGAATGTCGGTTGGGTGGTGAAATCAATAATTCTGTGGTTTTGGGCTACAGTAATAAAGGGCACGATGGTTTCCTTGGAAACGCTGTAGTAGGGGAGTGGTGCAATATTGGGGCGGATAGCAATAATTCCAATCTGAAAAACAACTACGAAGAAGTCAAAATTTGGTCCTATGTCCAGGAGAAATTTGTGAGGACAGGGAGCCAGTTTTGTGGCTTGATCATGGGAGATCACGCAAAATGTGGCATCAACACCATGTTTAATACAGGCACTGTAGTCGGTGTAGGTGCCAATGTTTTTGGTGAAGGCTTTCCAAGGCAGTTTATTCCTGATTTTGCTTGGGGTGGCGCTTCGGGTTTTAGCACCTTTCAAGCTGCCAAGTTTTTCGTGACTGCAGAAAACATGATGTCCAGAAGACACAAAAGTCTAGCGGAAACTGAACGAGAAATACTTGAACTGATCTTTAGAGAGACAGAAAAATATCGCAGCTGGGAGCGCATCGCATGAGGAATGGCGACTTCAAACTCATGATGTGGAAATGGCTCAGTCATTTGATCGATGTGCCCATTGTTCGTACCTCAACAAGCCAAAATCCGGAACTACAACTCGCCCTGTCAAGAGGACAATGGAAGCTGACCACACAAGGTGCGATATACTCATACGGCATTTACTATTCGAATTTTAGAGATAGTTTCCGGATACTGCACAAACAGCTGGAAGATGCCGATAATTGTCTGGTACTTGGTTTTGGGATGGGTAGCATTGTTTTGCTCCTGGAGCGTGAGTTCAAGAGACCCTGGACCATCCTTGCCGTAGAACACGACAAAACGATCATTGAGCTATTCACTAAATATCAACAAGCCTCCCTGGAATCCAAAGTAAGCTTTTTGGAACTTGACGCAGCACATCTACCACAAAGTACTCAAGACAGCTATGATCTAATTTGCGTCGATTTGTTTGAAGATCAGTTTGTACCCGATTTTGCCCAAAGCACTTCATATTTGCTCCATCTGAAATCTATGCTGTCCGATAAAGGAACTTTAATCTTTAACCGGCTTGCCGAAAATGAAAAAGATCTTAAACAAAATGAATTGTTTTTTTCAAGAGCTTTTTCTGTGGTTTTTCCCCAAGCAGCAATATTAAAACTGGCAGCCAACTGGATGTTTGTTTCACATCAGACCGGAACGAAGCATAGAAATAGTGTTTGAAAGTCTGAACCATAGCAGTTCTTGTTTATTTTCTTGAAATGATCTACTGGTTGGTGTATCTTATAGTGCTAGCTCTGGCAGTCTTTCTCGATTACAAATTTTTTGCCTCCTCTCAGAATCAAAGCACTTTTCGGAAAGCATTACAATCGATTAGCTTCTGGGGATTGATCACTTTGAGTACTGTGATATTTATTTTTATTGCTTATGAGCACGACCTGTTTCAATCATTTTTTTCTCATGACACGGAGTTTGGTGGTTGGCAGGCAGTGGGGTATTTTATCACGGGATATTTGGTGGAGCAGTCACTCAGTATTGACAATATCTTTGTTATCGCTTTTCTCTTGAGTTATTTCAAGGTGCCACAACGCAATCAGGCCAGCTTGTTATCCATAGGTATTTGGACGGCAATCATCCTCAGAGGCATACTGATCATAGCCGGAATTTGGTTGATCCAAACGATTGATTGGATGGTGTTTGTTTTGGGCATTTTATTGATCATTTCAGGTATCAAAATTTACCAGTCAGACCCGGAAAATCCCGATGATCCCGCCAAGAGCTGGATCATCAGACTGGTGAGACGATTGTTCCCTGTAACCAAGGGTTATTTCGGTTCGAGGTTTGTTGTTCGTCGCATGGGTAAATTGGCTGTGACACCTTTGTTTCTAACCCTTGTCGCGATAGAATTTACGGATATTCTCTTTGCTCTAGATTCTATCCCTGCCATTTTTGCGATCACCACAGATCCTTTCTTGGTATTGTCTTCCAATATTCTGGCAGTAGCCAACTTAAGAGCGCTGTACACCATTTTGTCGAGGATGCTGGAGAAGTTAGAATACATCCACTATGCACTGGCAATACTGTTGGTCCTAATTGGTATAAAAATAATTGTAGGACATTATGTAAATGTACCGGAGTGGATCAGCTTTGGAATGATTGTCCTCTGTATCGGAGGCGGTGCATTGTATTCCCTGTGGAGGACCAGTTCAGAAAAAGAAGATTGATCTCTACCGGCAGAAATTCCTGAATTCTAGTGCAGTTTGATCATTTACTTTTTTGCATCCAATTTCAGGCGCGAATTTTCCTCTTTGTAAATCAAGTGGAATTTATTTCAGTTAAAATCTGGTTTTGAAGGGCTGAAAATGTTCTCAGAAAGAGTTTGTGTAGATCGCCTCTACAGTCAATAAATATTGATGGTTGAGAATGGAATTTGGAATTGATTTCCAGCATTAAAATTATTTTAAAATAATTTTGAAAAATGATGTAACGAAAACTAAATGTTAACGTCTAAAATAATATCGCGATTTTGAATTATATTTGCGATATCCATGAACAATTAAAGCCGATATCCAATGCGTAATATCTTCAAGTTAAAGGCAAACAAAGAAGGTGATAAAGCAAAAGAAAAAAGAGCAGACATTGAGAAACTTCGCACAATGGACGAAAAACTCGAAATGGAGTTGGAGTCTCGCCCTAAAGGTGACTACTGCGAAGATGACGATGATCTTGGTTACTGTTAATTTCTAAAATAGCTTTCTCTTCTTGAAAAATGTAATCATCGAAATGATTACTACAATGATGGTTACCCACCACAACAGGTAGCCATATTTCCATTTTAATTCCGGCATGTAGTCGAAATTCATTCCGTATACTCCGGTCAAAAACAATATTGGTATTGAAATGGTAGATACCACTGCCAGCCACCTCATATCTTGATTCAAGCGGAGATTCACACGTGTCATGGCCATTTCATGAATGCTGTTGACGAGATCTCTCTGATTGTCTAAAGTGTCTGCGATTTGAATCAAATGACTTTCCAGATCTCGGAAATATAACAGATTTTCTTTGTGGAAGAAAGCAGACTCTGACTTCAACAATTGATTGATACCTTCCCGCAGTGGTAATATGATTCTGCGTATGGCTGAAATTCTACTTCTCATATGATACAAGTCCTCTTGTATTTTTTCGAAAGACAGCTTAGAAGCTCTTTCTTCAAGATCCTTGAGCTTGTCTTCAGTATGGTCCATTACGAGGAAATATTGGTCTGCGACATAATCAATGATCGCATAGAATAAGTAATCGGGCTTGCGGCTTCTGGTTTTACTTTGTTCGGCTTTCATCCTGGTGCGCAATGTGCGAAAGGTGTCGTCAGCATTTTCCTGAAAAGTGATCAGAAAACTCTCACCTAGAAAAATTCCAATCTGCTCGGTATAATGCCTGTCAATCGTCTTATCGATATCTGTATATTTTAAGATCATGGAAATCCCATTGTCATAAAAATCTACAGAGCCCCTGACGGATGGATCCAAAATGTCCTCAAGAAAGAGTTTGTGAAGACTATATTTTTCACCGATTTCCTGAATCAATTCGACATTGTGAATTCCTCTGATATCCAGCCAGAGATAATGTTTAGTGTTCTTAAAATCAGGTGACAGAATTTCGTTGAAATGTTCTTTGTAAAAAATATCACTATATTCTACACTTAGCAATATCGGATCCTCCAATCGCTCCGGCCCTTCGTATATCAGTGTGCCGGGGGAAAGTCCAGTTTTTTTCCTTTTTTTCATATGCTGAAAGCAATAGAACACAAATGTAAGTGAAGGCGTGCTCATTGAAGCCCAATCAATAGAATTTCGATCTTTTGATCCGGCTGTCAATTCATCTCTATGTTCAGGAATCTACCACACCTGACTTGAACTAAAACTGCAATGATTTCGTTTCATAGTCAGTCAAAATAGCATCTTTATTGATGAGGAGCGTAAGCATATTTTTCTTTGTGAGCCTATTGGCATCGGTAGCTATCGCACAATCTTCTGCCGGAGGCTGGATGAGCTTGTCTAGAGTAGCTTACAAAAAGGAGTATGACCCCGTGCTCGGGATAAAGGTGGATCGACCCATCTTCGCTCCTGAAATTAAAGCGCTTGCAGGAAAAGAAATTACATTGAAAGGTTATATCATACCCACGGATGGTTTCAAAAGTCACAGCGAATTTGTTTTTTCTGCCTTTCCTTATAGTTCTTGCTTTTTTTGTGGACAGGCGGGGCCTGAAACTGTGATTGAAGTCAAATGCATTACACCCATTCAGTACACTTCAGAGTCGATAACTATAAAAGGTATTTTGTCTCTCAACGACAGTGATATAAATAGATTGATGTTTTCACTGCGCAATGCAACCAAGGTGAATTGATTAATATTTTTACCTTTATACCCTAATCATTGCGCTCAAAGGCAAAGCGCTATAATTTTCCTTTTTTCATTGATTAATCATTTTTATGAAGTTCATTTTGACCATATTTTGGATTTGTTTTTCAATCTCACTGGGGCTAGCTCAAACTGCCCGTAATGTGTTAGTAGAAGAATTCACTCAAGCCTCATGTGTACCTTGCGCTTCTCAAAATCCGGATTTCAATAAACTTCTGCTCAGAAAAGCCGATAAAGTGATCCCGATAAAATATCAGGTTGCCTGGCCGGGCTTTGACCCAATGTATGAATCCAATCCTGATGAAGTTGACCAAAGGGTAGATTTTTACGCGGTAGAAGGCGTACCTGAAGTAAGAACAAATGGAGTCCTCGTACCGGAGCGATTTAATTATGAAGGAGCACCGAGTGATCTAACTGAAGGGGATATAGATATGGCGTACAACAATTTGACTCCTCTTCACATAGAATTGAATCATAACTGGTTGGGTGTAGATTCTATCGAAATAAACATCAGGATTTACAACAGCTCGAATTCAGATTTTACCAATGAAAATTTACATCTGTTTACCGCTTTGGTAGAAAAGGAGATTATTTTCCCTATTGCACCCGGATCAAATGGTGAGAAAGATTTTAGTTGGGTGATGCGAAAAATGATTCCCAGTGCATCGGGTTTAGATATGGGCAGCCTTACAATAAAAGCTCATGACTCATTGTTTATTCGTCAAACTGTAGCCTTACCTGGAAATTTTTATAGTAAAGGACAAATTGCTGCTTTGACGTTTGCTCAAGATATACTGACGTATGAAGTAATCCAATCTGCGGTAAGCCAACCTATTAATATCCCTGACGAGTTGAACAGCGATATTTCCTTACAGAATTTGTCTACTATGCCTGACAACGAAACTGATGGTTATTGTATTCGTGAATATTCACCAATTGCAGTCGTTAAAAATAAAGGAAAAGCTGTGATTCATTCGTATTCCATCTATTTATTCAGAAACCGGGATTTCTCGGATACGATTATTTTTTCAGCTAATACGCCTTTAGCGCCGGGTGAACAATTTACATGGACGGCACCAACAGAAACTGTGGAACCATTTTCAATCGGGGAAGTGGAATTTCAAGTTGACAATGTAGTTGCAACAAATGGAATCGAAGATGATAATGTTTTAAATAATTTGACTGAGTTCAGATCTTTCAAATATTTATCCAAAGCTGCAGTCGCAGACGTCTTTGAACATGATTTTGAAGGAGAACAAGCTTTAGATGCACCGGATCAGGCAATACAAAATGCAAGCGAATTTTCTTTGGCAACTATTGTAAATAATGAATTGCTGGATGCTCTTGAAATCAATGATGTACTGAAGACTGATCCAATAGGAGGATTTGGTTTGTCTGAAAATAGTTTTTGTTATTTCTTCTGGGCTTCAGCAGAAGGTGAATCCAGTGAGTTGATATTTTCAAATATTAACCTCAGCAATGCGAGAAAAAATATGTTTCTCAAATTTGATCGGGCGTACGCTACTTTCTCGGAGCTTTTTCCAGAAGATGACCAATTTTATATAGACGTATCATTGGACTGTGGAGTAACCTGGGAAAATGTTTATACAAAAAGAGCAGCGGAACTCATTACGGCAAATGCAGTAATGAGTTTTGATTATCCATTCAAACCTCTGACAGAAGAGTGGGTGGAAGATTCAGTGTCCATCAGTCAGTTTGCAGGTAAACCTGAAGTGATGTTTCGTATGAAAGGCGTTTCTGGATTTGGTGATAATCTATATGTTGATAATTTCCATATTCCTGGACTCATCTCTTCCCTGCAACCGGAAATAAATTTGACCTCAAAACTGGAAATTCTTCCTAATCCATCCAGAAAGGATTTGCACATCAATTACGAATTGAAATCCACTTCAGATGTTAGGATAGAAATACAAAATATGGATGGTAAAACTGTGTATCATTCAGAACTTAAAAAACTTCCTGCCGGTGAGCACCATTTTGATTACACACCTGCCTTACCGGGAATCTATGTGGTCAAATGCAGTACAACAGAAGGAAGGATGAGCAAAAGAGCTATAGTCACAGAATAATTAAGCGAGTCTTGCACATCCAAAGCAAAATTCGAATACTTTCAACATGGATCCGGAGTTCAAACAATTATTGACCTATTTTCCTCAATTGGAATTTCCTTTGGTGTTGCAAGAAGGATCAGAGCACCATTTTGGAATGAATGATGCTGTACCGGATGAATTGTTGGCGCGGTTTATCATTCCTGCTTTGGATTTTGAAATCAACGAATTTACAGAGTTTATTCCATGCGGGCATTGGATGCAGCAAGGTCAAATCCCTTGTTTGGTCATTTGGTGCGCCAGGCTGATGCGATATTCATTTTATTTGATCAGCTATACACCACAAGGTACGGTTTGCGATACCATGGAAATTGCAGGATTTTTCTCTGATAATGAGTACTTGTTCAGAAGGATGGCAAATATTGATGAAGAAGGCACCATCTTCATTGTTGAAGGAGGACATCTATTGGAACAAAAGGAATTTGATCAAAGCAAAAACAGGAAACTCATCGTAGAAATATTACAGGACGGAAAATTGCTCAAAATGCCTGCACTTTAAATAACGGATTTTTTTTTCTGTTCCCAGAGCCAGGCAGTTCGCATGATGTCTTTAATATTTAATTCCGGAGACCAATGCAGCAAAGTTTTTACTTTGTGAATATCTGCATAAATAGCAGGTAGGTCGCCGGCTCTGCGGGGGCCATAAAAGATCGGTAGTTTAATTCCGGTTTCATGTTCAAAAGCATGAATAGCCTCCAGAACACTCACACCCTGACCCATTCCCAGATTGAAAACTTCCAAAGTTTGAATTTGATTGCCTCTCATAGCAAATTGTAAAGCCAATGTATGCGCTTTTGCAAGGTCACTGACATGGACATAATCTCTTATGCAACTCCCGTCACGAGTATCATAATCTGTGCCATAAACAATGATTTCCGGTCTGATGCCAATCGCCGTTTCTGTTATAGCAGGGATTAGATTTTGTGCTTTTGATCCCGGACTTTCGCCCAGCAGAATTGAAGGATGAGCGCCAGCGGGATTAAAATACCTGAGTGAAATGGCTTTAAAATGATTTTTCTGACTTGCACAAAAATCTTTCAATATCCATTCACACATTTGTTTGGTACGTCCATAAGGCGATCCTGTAGCATGAAACTCTGAATCTTCTGTGACCGGAAGCTGATTAGAGTTACCATACACGGTACAAGAAGATGAAAATATGAAATAAGGTATTTGGAGCAAGTTTACCATTTCAAGCAAATGGAGCATGCAATTGATATTGTTGTGATAATACTCTAATGGTTTTTCAACGGATTCAGCTACGAATTTCAATGCTGCAAAATGGATGATACCATCGATCTTACCCAGTTCAGGCAATATGGAAAACAAGGTTTTTTTATCTGCAAGATCTACGTTAAAATTTTGAACTCTTTGGCCTGTAATCTGCCTAACCTGTTCTAAGACAACAGGCTGACTTTGGGTGAAATTATCAATTGAAACAACTTCAAATCCGGACTGAATCAAGTCAACCAAAGTGTGACTCCCAATATATCCACAAGCTCCTGTGACTAAAATTCGACTCATTCACGAAATTATCCTGTTCCTGCAAATTATTCACAAAATCCTTCTAATTTCAGAATAATTTTGTGCAAAATGAGAATTATAATCTGTCTGATAGCGACAATCCTGTTGCTCAGTATGTCGTGTCAGCGAAAGCAAATCGTGATGGTCGATCATAAGACAGAATCCGAATTCCATGAGCTAACCCCACCTGTAATGCCTGAAACAGGCAAAGAACTGCGCTTCAAAGACATCCTACAATGGAGCGACAGCTTAGGTAAAGTGATCCTGATCGACTTTCATGCACAGTGGTGCCAACCCTGTAAATGGATGGATGTAAATGTCATGACAGATGAATTGGTCGCACAAAAACTAGCGCAGATAATCGTTTGGAGACTTGACGGCGAAACCCCATTGGGTAGTGATCTTCGCGTCATTTTTGAAGTAGGAGCATATCCCACTTACTTGATGATCAACTCTGATGGCGAGGAACTGTCAAGGCAAACGGGTACCTGCGATGCCATGAGCTTCAATATCTTCTTGCAAACAGGGATTGACAAGTACGCAGCGAACAGAAATTGAACCCATAATTCTTATATCCTTCGAATGTCAGCTCCGATTGCATTCAACCTCACATCGATATGTTCATATCCTCTGTCTATCTGATGAATAGAATGAATAGTTGACTTGCCTTGAGCTGATAATGCAGCTATCAGCAATGCAACACCTGCCCTGATATCAGGAGAGGTCATTTCGATACCTCTGAGTTGGGTTCTTTTGTTCAAGCCTATAACTGTAGCACGATGTGGATCGCATAATATGATTTGGGCACCCATATCGATCAATTTGTCCACAAAAAATAATCGCGACTCAAACATCTTCTGGTGGATGAGCACGCTGCCATTTGCCTGTATAGCCATGACGAGTAGCACACTCATGAGATCCGGCGTAAATCCGGGCCAAGGCGCATCATAAATGGTCATGATCGAGCCGTCCATAAAGGAGCGGATGGAATAAGTCTCCTGAGCCGGTATGAATATGTTATCCCCTGAGATTGTAAAATCTACACCCATCCTTTCATAGACGAAAGGAATAATACCTAAGTGCTCTACACCTGCATTTCTGATCAAAATCTCTGATTCGGTCATTGCTGCCAGACTGATGAAACTTCCGACTTCGATCATATCGGGCAAGATGGTATGTCTAGTCCCGGAAAGTTTGCTCACTCCATCAATCTCCAGGAGATTTGAACCTACGCCACTGATTCTCGCACCCATGTTGATCAACATTCGACAGAGTTGTTGGATATAAGGCTCGCAAGCAGCATTGTAGATGGTAGTCTTTCCTTCAGAGAGCACCGCAGCCATCAGGACATTAGCGGTGCCTGTGACTGAGATTTCATCCATCAAAATATAAGTACCCTTCAGGGCATGGGCTTTGATCTCGTATTGAGCTTTGGATTCGTTGTAATCAAACTCTGCACCCAGTTTTTGCAATCCGAGGAAGTGTGTGTCCAGCCTTCTTCTTCCTATTTTGTCGCCTCCGGGTTTAGGTAAAATAGCTTGTTTGTATCTGGCTAAAAGTGGTGCGAGAAGCATGACGGATCCTCTGATCTTACGCGCATTTTTTTGAAATTCTTCAGTACCAAAAAATTCAATGTTTACTTCCTTTGCTTCAAAAGTGAAAGAGTGTGCGTCATGTCTGGTGATTTTTACCCCCAAGCCTTCTATGAGTTCGATAAGATGCCGGATGTCCAGGATGTCGGGAAGATTGTCCACTCTGACTGCTTGATCCGTGAGGAGTGTAGCGCATAGAATCTGGAGCGCTTCATTCTTTGCACCCTGAGGTATAATTTCTCCTTTGAGTCTCTTTCCACCGATGACCTGGAATGTATCTGAATATGCCATATTGCCAATGATTGGTGCAAAGATTGGGAAAATCACCGACAATGCATTCAGACTGACATTCCTTTGTTGTTTGAAACTTAAAACAAATTGTTCAGAAATAACTCCTCATGCTTTAGCACTACTATATATTCAAAAAAAACCTAACTTCGCATATCGGCACGAATATTCCATAAAGCAGTCGATACTATTAGCACAATATTAAACCAATATAAATGAAAAAATTCTACTCCTTAGCAATTCTGTTATTGTCCGGTCTTTACCTATTTGGACAGACAACACACAAAGTACTTGTTGAGCACTTTACTCAGGCTTCTTGCCCTCCTTGTGCACAAGTCAATCCTATCATTCATCCCATCATGGAACGCCATGCAGACAAAATTGTAAGGATCACGCATCAGGTCAGTTGGCCGGGTATCGATCCGATGAACAAAGACAATCCGGGGGAAGTCTCCACGAGAGTCCAGTACTATGGAATCAATTCAGTTCCTAATTCTGCGGTAGATGGTATTAAGGGTGCCTCTACAGATCTTATTTCTGATCAGTCTCTGGAGGAAGGTTCTACAAAACCGGCGTCATACGAAGTTAAAATCAACTATAAATTAGATCCGAACTATAATGAGATCGACGTCTTCGTCAATGTCAGTTTAAAAGGAACAAAATTGAACAGACCGGTACTGCGTGTAGCAATGCTGGAAAAAGTAATCTCATGGACCACTCCTCCAGGTACAAATGGAGAAAAAGAGTTTCATCATGTTATGAAAAAGTATCTGCCAAATCCCTCAGGCACAGCACTGACTGATTTGGAGAATGCCGGAGATACTAAAGAATATTCATTTCATTACAAGTTTGATAAATTATACAACTTCAAGAATCTTGAAATAGCGGCTTTCGTTCAAGATGACGCTTCGAAAGATGTAGATAATGCAGAACATAAGGAGGTCGATTTTCCTGTGAACACCGGAGTTGATGCAAGTATAAAAGGAGCAAATGTGAGCGCAAATGCTACATCCAATGTAGTCTGTGGTTCAATGATAAATCCTACAGTGACAATCATCAATACTGGAACGGAAACGATCAATGAACTCGTTTTTGAAGTTTCTGCTAATGGAGGTCCAAAGTCAGAGATAAAATGGAATGGAACAATCAACACTTTGGCTGAAAAAACAATTGACCTAAATGCAGTGGAAGTACCCGAATATTATCCACAACAAAATGCAATTTTGATAAACATAAAAAAAGTAAACGGAAAAGAGGATGATTTTGCAGGGGCAAATCAAATCTCTCTAGCTTTCCAACTTCCGGTGCAAACTACACAAAAATCCAGATTCGAATTTAAAGCTTTCTCAGATCCTAAATTGATCCGCTTTGAAATCAAAAATAGTGCAGGCACTATAATTTTAAAAGATGGGCCTTTTGCTGATAAAAATAACAAAGTTTATGAGTTGAATTTGGACACAAAAGAGTGTTTTACTGTGCATGCCTACAATCAACACACATCAGTCAATGCGACCTACAAACTTTTCAACGAAAGTGGAGTGCAAGTGTTAACTGGGAGTGTCATTCAACCAGGAGAATCGATCAATATGTTTACTACATATTCTACCGTGACCGGTTCAGAAAATATTGATGCCGGTAAAACGGAATTTATTTTAGTCCCAAATCCAAGTACAGGAAATGTAGAGATCATCTCTGAAATGAGTGGTATATTGAACTACTATATATACAATTCTCAAGGCAAATTACTAATGAATGGTTTACTTCCAAATGCAGGAATACAATCAGTAAAAAATATACAAATTGCCGAGCCGGGAGTTTATCTCGTGGTGATCAAGAATGAGAAGAGCGTATTTTCTAAAAAACTGATCATTCAGTAATATATCCAATTTTAAAATGCGGCTTTTGGAGGAAAAATGATCTTCCAAAAGCCGTTTTTATACCATCAAATCCTGTCCTCAAAAACTCATATTCATTCATGGAGTCGAAAGTATTGCAAAACAAAGCGAAACCAAGGGGTAAATTTCCACATGTAAAAAGAGTTGGGGATTTTATTTTTGTTTCAGGTACCTCTTCACGCAATCCGGATAATACTATAGATGGAGCATCGGCAGATGAGTTCGGAGCGGTAAGTCTTGATATAGTCAAGCAAACCAGATCGGTCATCAGGAATATTCAGGATATTTTGCAAAGTGTAGATGCAGATCTCCAGAATATTGTGGAACTAACTACATTTCTTGTGAATATGAACGATTTTAAATTGTATAATGAGACATACGCTGAATTTTTTGATGAGAACGGACCTACGAGAACCACTGTGGCTGTGCACCAATTGCCACATCCACATCTTTTAATAGAAATAAAAGCGATCGCATTCAAAAAGCTTTAAGAGCAGGTGATCTTGATGCACGAGAATTTAAAGTCCGCACAAGCCAGATGAAAAAAATAGACATTCACACACATATATTACCGGAGAAGCTACCGGACTGGGCTTCAAAATTTGGATATGGCGGTTTTATCCAACTGGATCATCATGCACCTTGTAAAGCACGGATGATGAAAGATGGGAAACTTTTTCGTGAGATTGCCTCTAATTGCTGGGATCCAAAACAAAGAGTTCTGGAATGTGATGAAGTAGGTGTCAATATTCAGGTACTCAGTACTGTGCCGGTGATGTTTTCATATTGGGCAAATGCTAAAGATGCCTATGATGTTTCTCGTTACCTCAATGATCATATAGCAGAGGTCGTGCGTTTGTTTCCTGATAGATTTATAGGTCTGGGTACAGTGCCTTTGCAGGATCCGGAGTTGGCGTGTATGGAAATGCAACGATGTATGAATGATCTTGGATTGGCAGGTGTGGAAATTGGTTCTCACGTAAACGATTGGAACCTGGATGAGGCCGCTTTATTTCCTTTTTATCAAACGGCAGAAGAAGAATCTGCTGCAATTTTTGTACACCCGTGGGAAATGTTGGGAGCAGAAAGAATGCCTCGATACTGGCTGCCTTGGTTAGTGGGTATGCCTGCAGAGACCTCTCTTGCGATATGCTCAATGATTTTTGGGGGAGTGTTTGAAAAATTTAAAAAATTGAGAGTGGCATTTGCTCATGGCGGCGGATCCTTTGCGGCGAGCTATGCCCGGATCAGGCATGGATTTGAAATGAGACCCGATTTGGTTGCAGTCCGCAACGATATTCATCCTGATCAGTATTTAGGTAAATTTTGGGTGGATTCATTGGTTCTTGATGCTGAGATATTACAGAAGTTAATTCAATTGTTTGGTGTGGAGAAAGTCGCTATGGGATCAGATTATCCCTTCCCATTAGGGGAGCATCCACCAGGAAATTTATTTGAGAAAAATAAAGTTTTTACAACTGAAATTAAAGAATGGCTGAATTATAAATCTGCAGAATCCTGGTTGGGTATGAGTTTATGATGTAATTTTGATTAGAGCATTTTGCCTGAATTGCATTTGCTGTTTTTGAATCGATTTTATGAACGATGAAGTATAGCTTAAAATTTACTTCATGAAATAATTTTTTTGACATGATAAGAATAATCCGACTTTTAATCTTGATTCAATTAGTTTTTGGTTTTTTTGCTTGTCATCCCGATCCCCCGGATTGTATAAATCCACCATGCAATCCAAATCCTGTGGATACTTCAAAGAAGGGGGATACCAATATCGTGTGGCAGTACAATGCAGATACCTTGAGAAATTCATGCATTTCAATGACACCCATTTTGTATAAAAATACGGTATTATTCAGTAGAAGAGGAACTGACATCGCAGATGTATTTTTAATGTTTGATAAAAAAAATGGAGCATTGCTGAATACTTATTTTGATCCCACGAGCCAAAACTGGAAATCAGGGGCAAGATATCAGTATAATAATGTATGTGCCATAACTGATTGGTATGAGATTTATTTTCTAGATCTGTCTACAAACCAGTTTCTTCACAAAATTAATCTTCGCAATTTGGGATATGAAGGCCTACCTAGAATAGGTGGCAATGAGGAGTGGCTCTATGTACCAGTCCAGCAAAATAGTAACCCACGTAAAGATTATGCTAATACCTGGATTCGGATCAATATGATCAATTATAAAATAGAAGAAATCCTGACGATCGAAGACAAGGGTAGCTTTGAAGCCGGCTTCGAATCGCTTGCCTTCTGGAAGAACACCAAAGGAGAGCAAATCATGTTTTTTCAGAATCGTCAGTATGACTTTAAGAACAGAGAGAGGAGGATCGATCTGTATGCCTACAATATGGCATTGGGTAAGATGGAGTGGCGGGTAGATTCATTTACGATCACCGGCAATACCAGTGTATTCCCGATTATTGTAAATGAAGACAGGCTTTATTTTCAAGGCAGCAATGAGGCATTTTGCTTCAGTTGTCACGATGGCAGCCTGATATGGAACAGATATTTTCCCGGAGAAGGATTTTTCAGGGCAAATGCTATCCTCGCAGAGGGTAAGTATATTTTGAAGAGTGAATCTGATCAAATGTTTGCAATGGATGAATATACCGGTAAAGAAGTTTGGGTCAATGAAAATGCGGGATCTTCACAAAGTAATATGGTCTATCACAAGGGCTATGTGTACTACGAGACAGATCAAGATGGCTTGGGTGTGATCAGGAGGATAAGAGTGAGTAGTGGTCAGTATGATTGGACTTACTTTCCAAGTAACTATCCTAGGTACTCGAATGCATCCTTTGGATTGTCCGGTATAGCCATAGACCCGGAGACGGACTATCTGTATAGCAATGACAGGATATTTCACATGTGTATCAAATTGCCAAAGTAAAGCTGAACATCATCATTGCCTAAGAAAGTAATGATGAGGTATTATTATATTAAAATTATAATATCTGGTACCGTGCAATGGATAAGTCTGTCATTGGATTGAGATGAATTTCCCTGGAATAAAAGAGTGATTGAGATAAATTTTTTTTCAGTTGAAATATGAGCTACAGTGGGATTTATTTAATCAGAATTACAATGAAAGATGGAAATGAATATATTCGAAAATTTGACAAGTTGCCGTAAGAGTAAAGGTTACTCCGTGAAGGGTTCGCTGCAGATATCGGCGACCCTTCTCTTTTGTGGTTGGATATCTTCATCGTATTCACAGGGTATGAATGACCATACCTGGTTGATGTCAGAGTATGGCAGAAATCTGATCGTCATCGATTTTGAAAAGTCTTCACAGAAAAAGATCAGGATAGATAGCGTCATCAGGAGCATCACAATGATTTATACCAATGCCATGATCATCGACGAAGAGGGCAATCTCAAGTATTATACCAACGGATGTGAGATAGAAGGCTCGGATTATGATCTGGTGCTGAATGGAGACAATATTAATCCGGGATTGATACACAAGCACAACTGCGCACTGGGATACAATGCGGGAGAAACATCTGCCCTGTTTTTGCCAGGTGCGGAAGAGGACACTTATCACCTGATTCATACTTCATTGGTATATACTGACAATTTTACAAATATATTTTCTGATGCCTGCAGGCATACATTCATAGATGGCAGGCAGAACTTCGGAAAGGGCAAAGTGGTGTTTAAAAATCGCGCAATATTACTAGATACATCAATTTCTTCAGAAATAGGTGCAGTAAGGCACAAGAACGGGGCTGACTGGTGGATCATTTTAAAAAGACTGGTAAAAAATGAGTATGTACGGTTTCTGCTGAGGCAGGACAGCATCTATGGCCCCTTTGTCCAGACCAATATAGGAGATTCTATTCATAAATACGATAATGCTGATGGTATATTGCTGTTTGATCCTTCAAATGGGGAAACCATGGTTCGTAGATCACAACTCCACGACAGTATATCTGTATTTGACTTCGACAGAAACACAGGAATTTTGAGCCATCACAGGAGGATAAGATTTAGAGATAGCACAACGGTACGAGACGGTGGAGTTTGTTTTTCGCCCAGTGGGAGATTCTTGTACGTAAGCACTTACTATGATCTGTATCAATACGATCTGTGGGCATCGGATGTACAGGGTAGTGAGGAGCATATAGGGCATTACGACGGTTACAAGTCGAAGGGTTTTTTCCCTACATGGCTGGGAAGAATGCAACTCGGACCCGACTGCAAGATATACATGAACTGTCGCAATAGTATCGATGCACTGCACGTGATCCATCGACCTGATGAGAAAGGTAAGGCCTGCGACTTTAGGCAGCATGATTTGAAGTTGCCATCGACGCATGCAGGTATTGTCCCGTTTTTTCCGGAATACAGGCTAGGGCATTATCCGGTATGTGACAGCTCGTTGGTGATTTCTGTACAATCCTATCCCATCGGTTCGTCTATCAGTATATATCCAAATCCTGCTACGGATTATGCGATAGTCAGATTGAACAACACAAATGAAAGGGATGTATGGATCAGCCTTTACAACAATACCGGCCAATGTCTTTTCAAGAGTAAATACTATGAGCCTTCAGCAAAATAACGAACTATTGTTGGATACAAGATCCTATCCGGCAGGCATCTATATGATTGAAATTAGCGATCAGAACCATGAAGTGCAATTCAGAAAAAAACTGCTGATAGAATAGTCCATTTTATTTTTTCAATTCCAAGCCCAGTTCATCAGCTCGCTGAAGCATAAGCGCATGCGCAGCTTCATAATCATTGGGAATATGACCATCGAGAATAGCTTCCCTGATGGCAGTTTTGATCAGACCAACTTCTTTGCCGGGTTTGATATCGAAAGTGCTCATAATCATTTCTCCGGTAATCGGAGGCTGCCAATTTCGGATGCGATCCTTTTCTTCGACTTCGTGTAATTTTTGTCTGACCAGCTGATAATTAGTCAGAATCCGCTTGACCTTAGATTCGTTTTTGCTCGTGATATCCGCTTCGCAAAGCGTCATGAGATCGTCCAAATCTTCACCTGCATCAAACAATAATCTGCGCACTGCGGAATCGGAGATTTCTTCCTGAATCAAGGCTATCGGACGAAGGTGCAGACGCACCAATTTCTGCACATATTTGAGCTTGCTGTCCAGTGGCAATCTCAGATTCTTAAAGATGCGCAGCACCATAGCTGAGCCCAGTACTTCATGGCCGTGAAAGGTCCAACCGATTCCGGGTTCAAATTTTTTTGTTTGCGGTTTTGCAATATCATGTAGAATAGCTGCCCAGCGCAACCAAAGATTGTTTGATTTTAGTGACAATTGATCCAGTACCTGGAGTGTATGATAAAAATTATCCTTGTGTCCTTTCGATTCGTGGTAATCTACACCGATAAGTTGTACCAATTCCGGAAAAAATTGTTCCAACAATCCTGTTTCATTCAAGAGAATAAATCCTTGTGAAGGCTTCCTGGAAAGGATGATTTTTTCGAGTTCAGTGGAAATTCTCTCTTTTGAAATAATTTTTAATCTGTTCTTGCATTGTTTGATCCCTTCCAGACAGCTTTCATCCAGTTTGTAGTCCAGCTGTGTTGCAAATCTTATCGCGCGCATCATCCGCAAAGGGTCGTCGCTAAATGTCAATTCAGGAGGTACCGGAGTTTTGATAATTTTTTTACTGATATCATTCAGTCCGTCAAATGGATCGATGATTTCTCCAAAATTCTCAGGGTTTAGGCTGATAGAGATGGCATTGATTGTAAAATCTCGGCGCAGCTGGTCATCAGCAAGAGTCCCTGTACTCACTTCAGGCTTCCTTGAGTCCGGATGATAGGACTCTTTTCTGGCACCTACGAACTCAATCTCAAGATCCTTGTGTCTGATCTGGGCCGTACCAAATCGCTCAAAGAAATTAAGCTTCGGGATCGGTCGCAGCATCGAAGATACTTCTTCTGCCAGGCGTATCGCATTGCCCAGACAGACGATGTCTATGTCCTTTGACTCTCTTCCGATAATTTTATCGCGTACAAAGCCGCCGATGGCATAGACCGGAATTTCACACCTTTGGCCTGCAGTTTCGATGAGTTCGAGAATCTTTTTCTCCAGAGGATTCAATTTCAGGATCATACTGCACACATGTTTTGGTCTGTGATCAGATCATGGCCGGCATAGACGTTTTCCATTTCATCCAGAATGGAAAGGATTTGGATATGATCAAACTCGGTGACCAAGCGGTTGCGAAATTCTTTTACGTGGGGAAGGCCGCGGAAATAGTTGGTATAATGTCTTCTCATCTCGACGATTCCTACTTTGGGACCTTTCCATAATATAGATCGTTCGAGATGCATCCGGACAGCTTCAAGGCGCTCGCTCATTGTTGGTCCAGGCAATAACTCTCCTGTTTTGAGATAATGTTTGACTTCTCTGAAAATCCAGGGGTATCCGATACTGGCTCTGCCGATCATGATACCGTCAACGCCATATCTGTTCTTATATTCCAATGCTTTGGGAGCGGAGTCTATATCTCCATTGCCAAATATGGGAATCTGAATTCGAGGGTTGTTTTTGACCTTAGCAATCCAAGACCAGTCAGCTTCCCCTTTATACATTTGTGAACGAGTCCTTGCATGGATGGTGAGGGCTTTGATTCCAATATCGAATAAGCTTTCGGCGACTTCTTCAATATTGATCGTATTATCGTCCCAGCCTAATCGAGTTTTGACGGTAACAGGTAATGATGTCGCTTTGACAACTGCCTCCGTCAGTTTTACCATTTTTGGAATATCTTTCAGGATACCAGCACCTGCAAGCTTGCACACTACTTTTTGAACAGGGCATCCATAATTGATGTCCAGTAAGTCGGGTTTGGCTTCTTCGACGATTTGGGCTGCCTGCACCATGGAGCTCAATTCCGAGCCAAAAATTTGAATGCCTATTGGTCTTTCGGATTCTTCTGTGTCGAGCTTTTTGAGCGATTTCTCTGCATCCCGGATCAGTCCTTCGACGGAGATAAATTCGGAATACATCAGGTCGCAGCCCTGTCTTTTGCACACTGCGCGAAATGGTGGATCGCTTACATCCTCCATCGGCGCAAGCAGGAGTGGAAAATCCCCAAGATCTATAGTAGCTATTTGCACAGACATTCGGGGACAAAGTTAGCTCATTTACCCGATCTTGATCCATTTTATCCCCTCAGGTTAACTCTTCAAAAGTTGAAGGGTTTGGAATGTAGAGAAGCTTTTTGTCAATTATTTTCAGTGTTTCACATAATATAAGGCTTGGATTATCCCCACATTATCCGAAATTGGAATATGAATGGATGTTATGGATCACCCTGCCCTTACTTTTATGGCAAAATTCAATTCTCATGGAGTGCAGAAAAACATATCACTATACCCAAAATCTCTTACTCTGTCTTTCTTTGATAATCATAGGTTCTTACGGCCTTCAAGCTCAAAAAATCAATCTGAAAGGGGTCGTTAAAGATTATGTGACGGGATTGCCTGTAGAAAATGCCATTGTGGTCGATTCTGCTGAAGCTGTTTATTCGACTACTAATGCACTGGGAGAATTCACCTTGTTGATCTCTCCACGCTTTCCCCTTCAGCTTAACATCAGTAGGATAGGATATCTAAGTGAAAATTTTAAAATCAACAATTCAGAGCCCGTGTTGATCAGGTTGCAGGAGTTGCAAACCGAACTGGAAGAAGTCCTCATTACTTCAGGTTATACAGTTCAGAGAAAAAGCGATTTTTCCGGTTCTGTAGCCAATTTATCTTCAAAACAAATATTGACCCGTCCTGCTTTGAGTTTTGATCAGTTGCTGGGTGGCGTAGCTCCGGGTGTTGACCTCATCCAGCCTACCAATGCTCTGAATAATACTCCGGTACTTCGGATCAGAGGCCTCAATTCCATTACAAGTGGTCTTTTCCCTTTAGTAGTAGTAGATGGAGTGAGCATGTTTGTTGGTGCCATAGGCGGTGTCATAGGAAATAATCCTCTGGCAGAAATCAATCCGCAGGATATCGCCTCAATTGACATTCTAAAGGACGCTTCTGCTGCAGCAATTTATGGATCACGTGCCGCCAACGGTGTCATGGTGATCAACACAAAAAGGGGAAGAAAAGGACGCGTCAGAGTCAATTATGATGCATGGGTTTCTGTAAGCAAGCCATACAATCTCCCTGAACTTCTCGGAGCAGAAGATTATGTCACGATCAAAAATGAAGCTATGGTGAATACCGGTAGAACTCCGGGATATAAGCTCATGACCAACCCCGACGGCAGTGTGGTGAGCACCAACTGGTTCGATGTTGCGTTTAAACCCGGATGGTCGCATTCTCACCATTTTAGCGCTTCCGGTGCCAACTCGAATACAGCATACTATTTTTCCTTAGCATATTTGGATCAGGATAATTTTATCAAGACGAATACCTATAAGAGATATTCACTCCGAGTAAACCTGGATCAAAAGGTGAACAGTTTTATCAATACGGGAGCTAGTCTTTCTTACGCAAATGGCAAGAATACCGGGCCTATGACAGGAGCGATCCCGAGCAATACTTTGTCCTCTTCAGCTTATAATTCGCAATATATTTTCAATGAGCCACTGGGAAGGATGACTTATGTTTTGCCCCCGAATGTTCCTGTATACAATGCTGATGGCTCCTATCACATACAGAATGGTACAAGTGTAGGTTACGGACTGAATAATCCATCAACGATCGGTACCATCAATGCTTACAATCTGGCTTGGATACTGGATAATGACGTCAACACTTCTGAAAATAATCTCGCCTTTGGAAATATTTTTGGTGAGCTGAGTATTCTACCTGGATTGAGTTTCAAAATGAATTATGGAATTAATCACCTACTCACTGACAATCGGACCTTTAATAATCCGATACATGGTGGAGGTGCATCTTCTAACGGAATTGCAAGCAATATTTCAACTAAATATCTGAGGACGGACTGGGTAAATACATTGAAGTATCAAAAAGTATTTAAGTCTGTTCACCAAACGGAATTGTTGGTTGGATACGAACAAATGAAAACTACGATAGATTCCTGGGGAGCAGAGAGGTCCAATATAGCTGATCCATATTATAAAAACTATCAGGGAGGATTTGTGAATATTTCACCTATAGGAAATGTCTTATCAGAGAATGCTTTGTTGTCCTATTTTTCAACATTTAATTATGATTATGCAAAAAAGTATTTTGCAAGTTTAAACTTTCGCAGAGATGGATTGTCCGCCCTGGCTGATGGAAATAAATTCGGAAATTTTGGAGGAGCTTCGGTCGGATGGAATATCCATAATGAAGGATTTTTCAAAAATTCAAATCTTAAAAATATCCTGAATTTTGCAAGGTTAAGAGGTAGTTATGGGATTGTTGGAAATAGTGAAATCGGAGATTATCCGGCAATTGGCGCTTACAATTCTGCTACCTACGGAGGCCTTCCCACATTAAAATATGCTCAAAGCGGCAATCCTAATCTTCAATGGGAAACCAGCAAGAAAATGGACATTGGTGCTGAGTTTCATTTTTTCAAAGATCGTATATCAATTGAGATAGATTATTACAAAAATCTCATCGACGGATTGGTACTTAAATCACCGCAAGCGCTATCAGCAGGAATCCCTGGAAATTATATCAATGAAAATATTGGGAGCATGTACAATCAAGGAATCGAACTTGCACTCAACGGTCAATTGATCAGAAATAAGGATTGGTCCTGGTATTCGAATCTCAATTTTTCTACTCTAAAGAATAAAGTTACTTCTTTGGTGAGTGATGTGTACGTTCCGAGCATTTTTGGAGTTCAAAATATGACAAGAGTTGGTTATTCCATTGGATCTATTTTTGCAGTTCCTGCCATCGGTGTCAATCCTGACAATGGATTCATGATCTTTCAAAATAGTGAAGGCAAGATGGTGCAGTATAATCACAGCGGATCGCCAAAATGGACCTATTTGGATGGGAGTCCTGCCCCTGCAATCGATAACTACAAGGATGGTGTCATACAGGGACCATCACTACCGACTTTTTTTGGCGGATGGAATCACAATATCCAATATAAAAATTTTGAGTTGAATATCAATCTCACATTTGTGGGGGGAAATTTATTATACAATGGAACAAGAGCGACCAATTCTGATGGTCGATATTTTAATAGTGGTACTTTCATTAAATCCCGTTGGCAAAAACCCGGTGATATTACAGAGATTCCAAAATTACAATACACGGATAATGTCTCTTCAGGTTTTTCATTTGCGGCGACTTCAAAAGTTGAGAAAGGAGATTATCTAAAATTAAAGAATATTCAATTTGCCTACAATGTACCACTTCAAAATGTAAAATTGCAAGGTAAAATCAGTAGTGCAAGAGTTTATGTGCAGGCCGTCAACCTGTACACTTTAACCAAGTATCGAGGATCCGATCCCGAAATTTCGATCAACGGTAATTCTATACATTCCGGGAAAGATCAAAATGTTCCTCCGAATGCACAGGTATTTTCCGCAGGCGTTCAAGTTGGTTTTTAATTTTAATCGACAACATTAAATAGAAAATTGTCATGTCAAATTCCGTTACTTTTATTTCAAAAAAAATATCCATGATTTATAAAGTATTTTCTGTATTACTTGTCTTTTTGCTGATGTCTTGCAATGACCAGTTTCTGGACTTGGATCCGAATACCAGTATTCCGGAGAGCGAAGCTTACAATTCACCTACGAAAATTGCAGCGCATGTCAATAATCTTTATGCCAAGTTGCAAAATCCAAATTTGTATGGAGGAAGATGGATTATTTTCAATGAACAAAGAGCAGATGAATTTGGGCAGAATGATGGAAACGCTGCGACAGGTTCTGCAGTGTGGAATCAGAATGTGGCATCAACAAATGAGTACATCAATGATGTATGGTCTGCTGCATATTCCGCAGTCAATTCAGCAAATCTACTCATGGAGAATTTGCAGAATTCAAATGTGGTGAGCGATAGTCTAAGAAAAATTTACATTGCAGAAGCAAAATTTGTCAGAGCACTTTCTTTTTTGATCCTTACCCAAACATATGCAAAACCTTATTTCGTGGATAAATCCGCACCGGGTATTCCGCTGCGATTGGCCGCTATCAGATCTTCAGGACACAATGATCTGGTGCGCAGTCCTGTAGAGGAAGTCTACAATCAGATTATCAAAGATCTGGATGAAGCAGAACTAGACCTGCCAGTAAGTTTTTCAAGTATTTCGCTCAATAAATCAAGGGCACACAAGGCCACCGCTGTAGCTTTGAAGACCAGGGTCTATTTGAATATGAATATGCCGGATAAAGTCATCCAGGAAGCTTCAAAAATAGTTTCTTCGTCACCGCCTTACCAGTTCTCGGCAGGAGCTACTATTCATGCTTTGGAGCCTTCTGTAGCTGCATTATTTACAGGAAGCTATACGGGTGTGGAGTCAATATTTTCTATTCCATTTATAAATTCTACTACTGAAACACCAGCTGCACAGTATGCACTTGCTTTCAACTATGTGACCCAACCTATATTGTTTTTGACGCCGGCGGGAATTGTTGCAAATGAAGTGTTTCAGTCTGCTGATGACGCAAGGAACTCTTTGATTGGACTGAGTCCGGCAAAGCACAGGATTTTAAAGAAATTTAGCATCACGACGGCACCTTTCAGAGACTATGTTCCTGTATTGAGATATGCAGAAGTGATATTGAACTATGCTGAAGCAGCGGCAAAGATGGGCCAACTGACTCTTGCTTTGGATCTGCTGAATTCTGTGCGCCACAGATCATCAGCTCAGTATGTTTTTCCTAATGATCAAGTATCCACTTCTGATGCTTTGGTCCAGACGATATTGATGGAGAGGAGGATCGAATTTCTGGGAGAAGGATTGCGCCTGCAAGATATCCAACGCAATGGGCTTGCACTGCCTTCAAAGACTGGAAGCATAGGTCTGGCTCCTGAAGTGCCGCCTACAGCAAAGAATTATATGTGGCCTATTCCAAGTGGTGAGTTGACAACAAATAAACTGTGTGTTCCAAACTAATCTAGCTGCTCCGGAGGATTCTTTTTGAGAATGAAATAATAAAGAGGAATTCCAAGGAGCACGATTCCCAGGCCTGGCCAGGTATATTCCGGTTTTTTGACCAAAAGTATAATGCAGATGACGAGTGCTGATGCTATGTATATTAGGGGAATAAAAGGGTAGAAAGGAGTGCGGTAGGGTCGATTTGAATCAGGTCTTTTGATTCGCAAGATGATGACACCTGCGACGGTCAAAATGTAAAATATTAAAACAGCAAAAACCACATAATCTAATAAATCTCCGTACCTGCCAGAAATGCAGAGAACAGATGCCCAGATGCATTGCATCCATAATGCCCAGGCAGGCACACCCTTGGCATTGAGTAAGGCAGCTCTGTTGAAAAACAAACCATCAAGAGCCATAACTCGATAAACTCTCGACCCAGACAGTATCAATCCATTGTTGCATCCAAAAGTTGATACCATGATTAAGCCAGCCATGATGAAGACGGCTATCGTACCAAAGATCTGATGGGCAGCAGCAGTCCCGACACGATCATAAAGGGCGTACTGTATACCTCGTTCCATGACATCAACGCCATTCGCCTGTCCGACCAGAGGAAGCAAGCCCAGATAGACGATGTTGGTGAGGATATAAATACCTGTGACGATCAGCGTTCCGATCACCATTGACCGAGCCACGTCCTGAGAAGGATTTTTCATTTCTCCTGCTACAAAGGTGACATTGTTCCAAGCGTCACTGGAGAAAAGCGTCCCTACCATTGATACACCAATAGCCATCAGTAATGACATTCCTGTGAGACTTTGCAGGGAGAGCAATCCTTCTTCATTGGGTTTTACTAAGTGGGCAGTCCAAAAGTATGACCAGTTCTGAGACCAGATATGAGAGTCAAAAAAGACAAATCCTAGCAGGATTAGACCAAATAATGCAAGTAATTTGGCAGTGGTAAAAACAGTTTGAAATGTCGATCCTGCGCGTAATCCTCTAGTATTGTACCAGGTCAGAAAAACTATTGAGGCAATGGCCAATAGTTGAGCAGCTGAGAGTTTAAATGTACCTATCTGCAGCAAGATGTTCTTTTCACTCAATTCCGGGACGAAAACACCAGTAAACTTAGCAAAAGCCACACCAACGGCAGCTATTGTTCCGGTTTGGATGACAGCAAACAAGCTCCACCCATAGAGAAAGGCAACTAAAGGATTATATGCTTCCCGAAGATAGACATATTGTCCTCCTGCATTTGGAATCAGAGACGCAAGCTCGCCATAACTCAGAGCTGCCATGATCGTCATCAATCCCGCTATCAACCACGCCATCAACAACCATCCACCGCTTCCAAGATTTCGTGCAATGTCTGCGCTTACGATGAAAATTCCGGATCCAATCATAGAACCGGTTACCAGCATGATACCGTCGGTTAAATTTAATTTTTTGGTTTGCACTTCCTGTAATTTGATTGACAAGATAGTGTTTTCTCGACATGCAGCGAAAATCCTATTGTGACCCATCAAATGAGCAATGCCGGGTAAGAATCCTCAGCTGCGGAATGGTTTGCGAGTCAGTTGCATTTTTAGGATTTTGTTTTTTCTTATAGAGAATATACTACCTTTGCTTTCAGTTGGTCGGGTAGTTCAACGGATTAGAATATCAGATTTCGGCTCTGATGGTGAGGGTTCGATTCCTTCCCCGATCACTTTTCAATAAACTGCAAAAAAATTGAGCATTATCCTTATCCCAAATTGATTCCTGCATTAATATTTTTTATTTATTATTGAATTATATAATGTTTATAGGTCTGATTTGTAATGAATTGTGCCTGGAATTTCAAATTGAATATAAACCGTATGAGCTGCATGGATGTTTGCTTTATTCGCCCGGTCCTCAATCCGGAATTTGCTTGTGTGAATGTTTCAAATAACCAGAGAAGATACAGCCATTTTTTTGCTGCAAAATTTGGTTTAAAGTCGATCAATTCAATAAGATTGTCAATCCATCTCGAATGGTGCCGAAAAAAAATATTATTATCGAAGATGAATCACCTATTTGAATCGTTATAATCTATTATGAGATTGGTTTTTCTGGTTATTTTTCAACTGTGGCTCGCCGATGTTCCTGCAGACTATATTTGTCATCTGCGCAATGTTTCAATGAATTATATCTATAGCGACGCCGTAGCTATCGTTGAAATTAAGTCAGCGTACAGCAACTCTGCTAAGGATAGATATTATAAATCTGAAGTGGTGGTAGAGCAAAGTTTCAAAGGAAGTCCATTTCAGTCAATACTGGTGAGTGGAACTATTTCAGGTCATAGCGCATGTGGTGATCGATATTTTCCTATCGGGAGCCGGCTACTGATTTTTGGGTCCAAAATTAACGGAAATGTTATGATTGATAAGTGTAGCTTGGTTGTGTACATAAACGAACTGGAATTATCCGAGTTGACACAGATCATGAATTTGCTATTGAAACTTCAGAAACAGGAACATGCAAAAATTCCATTTATAGCAATGGAATGGAATGAAGATGATGTCAACAGTAAATTAAAATATCAGCTCGGAGGTAAAAATATAAATGAGAATCATGAAGCAGTATTCAAAGTTTATCTCGATCTGGGACTACATGTCACTAAAGTGGAAACGATTCAATCCTGGGGTGAGGAAAATGATCAAATCGTACAAAATATTTTGAAAGAAGCTATTTTTTCTCAATCAAAAATGTTTGAGAGAATTTTTATTTTAGATAATTATTATTGGATTCTCCATGTGAAAAGACAAAAAGCTGATCGAGGAATTTGGTTTCGATGTTACTGAAATTTTCAAACAGCAGTCTCTGTAGATTTCCATCGGATCACTTGATTGATGATTAATACTCCAAACAAAATAAATACAAAGCCAGCAATGTCATTCCATCCTATCTGCTCACCGTCTAGCCAACCGACTATGAGCGAAACGCATGGCATCAAATAAGTGACTGAAGCTGCAAAAAGGATATGAACTCTTTGGATCAAGATATTGAATAGTACCATTGCAATTGCTGATCCAAATGCGCTCAACGCAAGTAAATGATAAAATGCATTTCCGGATTGGATAGCGACCGGAATCTGACTAAAGGCACCGGAATAGATCGCCACAGGAATGCTTAAACCGGCCATCATCACATACATCAATGCAGTCAATGGCACTCCTGATATTCCGGCAAGCTTTGACTTTAAAATATTACCATTAAAACCATAAAGAAAAGGTACGATAAAAGCAATCAAGACATACAAACCTTCTGCTTTGAAACTTGCATTCGGTTTGAATCCAATTAAAATAATTGCTCCCAACAATGCTATGATGGAACCAGCAATTTTTGATTTTTCCTTAGCCACTTCGTAAAATAGTATCCCGATGCTATAAGTGCAGATAGGCGTGAATGCATTGATGATTCCAGCAAGGCTGCTGGAGATTTTAGTTTGTGCAAATGGATATAAGAAAGCAGGCAAGAAGCTCCCTATAAATCCACAAACGAAAATAGACCAATATTTATCAAAAGATATTTTTTTAAAAGCATGGGGAATAAAGGGTATCAGCATGACAAAGCTGATGATCATTCTCAATGCAGAAATCTGTGTAGGTGAAAATGAGATCAAACTATGCTTGATGAAATAATAACTGAAGCCCCAAATAAGGGTGAGGAGGATCAGTATTGCCCATGATTTGGCATCAGGCCTGTTTGACATTTTTACAAGTTTAAACGATGTATGGCGTTAGTGGAAAATATGGTATCCGGTAATTTACTCTTTACTATCACAAATGGTTCCGTAATCGACAAACAACTCTTCACCCGCACAAATTGTTCTGGTCGATTCAAAAAATTCACCATCATTTATACTCACCACATTTGGTTGATCAGAATGATTGAGATACAAACTCAGATCCATTTTTTTGAAACCATGTGAAGGAACGAAGTAGGATGTTTCATCAAATAAGCAGAAATTTTCTATCAATTGTTGAACATGAATGGGCAATAGATCGACTTCTTCAAAACCCAATTTTTGCCATTGCCCATCTTCTTCACCAAAAAGGTCTCTACAACCGGCAGGAATATCAACTAAAGCAAAAACTCCAATCCCATGAATGGATGAAGGTCTTAATGCAATGTATTCTGATTGTTGAAGTTGTTGAATAAGCTTTTGTTTGTCGTTCATAAAAAATTGAATGATCAAAGATAAGAGTTGCACAATATTTATGTTCGGGGAAAATAGAATGCCAATGAATGCACCTGATTCCTGATAAACTGTTCTGTAAGACTTATATTTGCAAGATAAAATTCTTTAGGATGAAGTTCAAATTATGTTTAGTTTTCCTGATACTAATTATATCGCAAGCAGGTGCACAACTTTCTTTGACACTCAATCTACCAGCTCAGACAGATGACATGCCGAGTTGGGCTCTTCTACTTTATAAGCAGCCATTGAACCTGTTGGAAATTGACGCTGCATTTCAGGATTACTACAAAAACCACCCATTCGAGAAGAATCACTATACCCGTTTTTATAAAAGATTGATCATGAAACATCAGGCTGCTATGCTTCCTGACGGCACTGTCGATTCCTCTGATCCAATGCGCAAATATGAAAGCTCCAAAGCGCCGAATTCATTTCGCTCTGCACCAATTTGGAACGTTTACGATATGGAAACATTTTTTCTGGAGAAAAACAGAGAAGCCTGTCCCTGGCAAGTCAACGTTTACAGAATGGATGTTTGTCTCTCTAATACAAATATTATGGTGGCTGCTGCTGAAACAGGTGGCCTTTATAAATCGATAGACAAAGGTGCCAACTGGAAACAGATTGGCAAAGAATATTCTCTGGCCACTGAAGCAATAGTTATAAACCCACTATATCCGGATACAATGTATGTAGGTACAAACGGCGCGATCAGGCGCAGTTCTGACGGTGGAAATACCTGGGTAGACGTGTTCAATCTTGCAGGTGTTGGATTTTACGAAATTGTAGCTCATCCCAAAAAGCCTTATATTGTGCTTGCGGGCAGTAATCAGGGACTTTATCGCAGCACAGACGCAGGTAAGAACTGGACTCGTCTGAGTACGGAGCCGGTTTGCGATATCAAATTCCATCCCACGAACCCATCTATAGTCTACTGCCTGAGAGAGAACAGCTCTCCTAAACAATACAGAGTATGGAAATCAGTCAATGAAGGCAAAGATTTTACTATGAAAAATAGTGGTTGGCACGCTTTAGCAGATGGTGGCGCCCGCATGGCTGTTTCTGCTGCGGATCCAAGCAGAGTGTACGTCATCTGCCTGACAACGACGAAAGGACCTTATTTGATGAGGAGCAATAATGCAGGTGAATCATGGACAATACACAATACAGGAAGTTATTCAGGATATACTTCCACGACACTGCCTATGGAAAATTGGCAAGGGTATTACGACCTGGCGATCATGGCATCACAAACCGATGCTGATCAGGTAATTACAGGTACGGCAAGTGCTTTCAAATCCACAGATGGTGGGGCCAGTTTCAAAATATTAGGTGGATATGGAGGAAGTTTTGCATTGCACCCTGATGTCCAATCTTGCATTTCCGTAGCGGCTGAATCCTGGATTACTACTGATGGAGGTGTGATTTACAGCACAGACTTTTTTAAAGAGACTTCTGCTTCAAAAGCAACAAATTTCGGGTTGAATGGATCTGATTTTTGGGGTTTTGATCTCGGCTGGTACGAGAAGATATTTGTCGGTGGACGATATCACAATGGGAATACAGTCTATCATGAAAATTACAAAGATAAATTCCTTCGGATGGGGGGAGCAGAAAGCCCTACGGGATATGTCAATCCGATCAACAACCGTCAGGTTTTTTTCTCTGACATAGGAGCTTATCAGATGCCTTTGAATTATGATACGAGTTGGTCATACCACTCCATACCTGCATCAAAATTTCCCTATGAATCTTATTATCAGATGCATGGAAGTAGGATGGTGTGGGCTCCTGATTGTTACAATAGAGTGTACCTTAGTGAAGGGAATAGACTGTGGAAAAGTGAGAATAATGGTGCAGGCTATGAGTTACTTTACTCTAGTGCTTTTTCTGATGACAATATTGAAACTATTGAAATCTGTAGATCTAATCCCAAAGTTATTTATATATCCATACGCAACAATCCCAGAGGAGATGGATCTGTTTTCAAATCTAAAGATGGGGGACTGACGTTTACAAAGCTGAATAATCCCGCCGGGCCGAGTGCCGGACAAAGAAGGGTACACACTATTGCTGTCAGCCCGACGGATGAGAATGAAATTTATCTTGCACTTTTGACCGGAGATGCAAACAACAAGGTCTTTTTGTCAAAAGATGGGGGTGATACCTGGTCTAATCTCACTACTAAAGTGTTGGCCGATAAAACGATATCCGCCATCGCATATCAGTATGGCACAAAAGGCGGATTGTATTTGGCTTGCAATGGTGGATTTGTCTACTATCGCAATCAAGAGATGTCAGATTGGGATTCCCATAGTGAGGGGCTGGCGGTAAATCACTATACCAGAGGGATCAAAGCATTTTACAGGGATGAATCCATAATAATGGGTAGTAGTGGAGGAGTATGGGAAGCGAAACTATACGAAAAATCAAAACCATTGGCGCAGGCTTCTGTAGACAAGCAGCTGACTTCCTGTAGTCGGGATACATTTTATTTTGCCGATTATAGTGTTTTAACTTTGGATAGTACAACCACTTGGGAGTGGGAGTTTCCCGGAGCTACATACGTCAGTGATATCCATGCCATGCGACCTAAAGTTATATATGGCAGAGTAGGTACGTATGACGTCAAACTCACTGTAAATCATGGAAATGACAGAGATTCACGCGCATTTCCCAAGATGATAACTATACTGACAGATGAATGCAGCATAGACTCAACAGCGCAGAAAGCTTTGGATATGTCGGCTTCAGGAGATCAGGTTTCCATTCCTGCAATCCCGCAATTTGAAGGAGCTGATGGATTTACAGTAAGTGCCTGGATCAAGCTGGACAGGCCTCAGGATTGTTTTACACAGATTATCTCAAACTGGGATTGTAACGTGGGATTTGGTTTTGGATTTGCTTTTCAGGGTTACGTGCGCACGCGAAATCTCACTTTTTTTGGAAGAATGTACCTTATCAACTGACCTCGTCCTTCAATCTGGACACACTAAAATGGACGCATGTGGCTATGGTGGTCTATCCTGATTCAGTGCGATTGTATGCTAATGGTGAATCATGGACAAGAAAAGGTGATTTTAGAGGATTTGATTTTTCGAAAACACCATGGGTTGTAGGGAAAGGAGTTCCCGGTCAATGCGGTGATTTTACAGGAGAAATCGATGAGCTCAAGTTGTATAACAGATCACTCTCAGAAACCGAAATTCGTCAAAATATGCATCTCATCCACCCGGAAGGAGAAGCCGGATTGATGGCTTACTATCAGTTTAATGAGAATGACAAAACCACTGCGTACAATCGTGTGGGAACGAGTCACGGTTTGATTGGAGCTGCTGAAAAAATCAGCTCTACTATCCCAGCTTCCAATGGTACCGGTGAATTGCGAATGCTGCAGACGGGTTCAAACGATTTTGCAAGCTGCGGGCTTGGTCTTGAAATAACTACTGGGGTTAATGATAAAATTCTATGGTCTGCAAACGCATTGCAGGGATTTCCGGATTCAATGTTGAGCACCAAGGGGACATTCCTTCCCATGTATTGGATTGCCCGAAATTTTGGACCTTATCAAAATGTGCTTGCTGCTCATGCCATCCTCGAGTTGCCGGCTTTGGTTTTAGAACAATACAGGTACCATCCTGAACTCATTCGCCTATATCATCGCGATCCGGCCAATGCGCATCTCAATCAATGGGTTCCTGTAGCAGTCGGTGAGTCCCTTGATTTATCAAAGAATAAGGTCAGTTTTCCAATATTCCGGACATCAACGGTCAATACTTGATCGAGTTGCTTGAAAATCCTTTTGTGGATGTAGCAGATCCATCTGCCTCAGTAGGAAAGTTACAGGTAGTACCAAACCCGGCCACTCAGGAAATCAGAGTGTTTAAAATTGGCAAGGATGAAAGTTACAAGCTCAAAGTGCTCCATTCGGATGGGAGGGTTGCGAAGGAAATAAAGGACTACCAACAAGGTGATGCCATAAGAGTGACCCAACTAGCTTCTGGAGTTTATATCATCGAAGTAGCATCAAAAAGGACCATTTTCATTAAATATTGATCTGTTCAAATGTTTACGAAAACGGGCTATGAAGGACTGAGGTTGTAAATTGAAATAAAACTCTATCAAAGACCGTTTGATTGCGGCATTGAAATTGATACTGAAATGCAGAAATGAGCTTGGTTAACTGAAAATGGATTTGTATCAAAAAACGAGCCGCTGGAAAATATATTTGTTCCTTGTAGGGATTGTAATCTTATTAATTCCCTGGCTATTCGCTAATTATCTGGCTAAAAAGCTGCAGGAAGGAGAACAGAAAAAAATGCAGATCTACGCCAGGACGATGGAGGAACTGACAAGAAATACAGATAATCAAGCCGATTTTACCTTTCACCAACAAATTCTAGCATCGCTCAAGGACATTCCCATACTTGCGGTGAGCGAGACCGGTAGGGTAGTGGATGTGATCAACTGCAATTTTAACGAAGATACAGTCAGCTTACTCAAAGAATTCAAATCAACAGGCATACCACCAATAGAGAGCTTTGGATATGCGAGATATATCTATTACAAGCATCCTCAGACGATGCAGTTGCTCAATTATTTTCCATGGTTCCAACTCATACTGCTCGTAGCTTATGCACTGATCGGGTATGCGGTTTTCAACACTTCGAGAAGGGAGGAGCAAAATCGTGTATGGGTTGGTATGGCAAAGGAAACTGCTCATCAATTGGGTACCCCTATCTCCGGGATTATGGGCTGGATTGAGAATTTGAGAATGAGCGATGATATCACTCCAGAAGAACGAGAAGAAATCCTCAAGGAACTGCAAAAAGATAGCTTTAAGTTGCAACAAGTTGCAGATCGTTTTTCCAAAATAGGATCCAAACCGGAATTGACGGCGAGTTCCCTCAGGGAGCAACTCATGATGTGTAAGGAATACATGCAGGCTCGGTCTCCCAAAACGATAGAGTACGAATTTTTTGCACATTCTGACTGTGACCCCCAAGTGATGATCAATAGTAATCTCTTTCAGTGGGTCGTTGAAAATATCCTGCGGAATTCTTTGGATGCCATGGATGGGAAAGGAAAAATTAGCGTAGATTGTATCGACGAAAAGACTCATATTGACATCTTAATCAAAGATACGGGTCATGGTATCCCCAGTTCAAAACACAATGCAATTTTCAGACCCGGCTTTACGACAAAGCAAAGAGGTTGGGGACTTGGGTTGTCTCTCGCAAAGCGTATCATAGAAAATTATCACAGGGGTAAAATTTTCGTCAAAGAATCAAAGATTGGAGAGGGTACCACTTTCTGCATCCAGCTACCGGTATACCAACCGTGATCCTGCACTTCTGCTCCGTCAATGAGAGCAATAAAATTATGAGATCTTAAATTTTTCATCTACAAAATCGGGAAAACGCCTACTCAAATTTAAGTATATGTTAATATGAGTGATAATAAGAGAGGTAGAGATACTTAATTCGCGTATGGCATGTAGCTTTGCCGATCATTTGCTGACTATACAAATAGCTGCACCATGGATCAGAAAAATCAAATCCAACTCAATAATTACCACATCCTTAATCCTTCACACATTTTCTACCAACTTAGCCCTGAAGAGCTGGTTCAACAAAGTATCAACAGAAATATTGCTACTTTGAGTGATACCGGAGCGCTCTGTATACGGACAGGTGAGTTTACGGGCAGGAGCCCTGAAGACAAGTTTACAGTTGACAATCAGGTCAGTCACGATAAGGTAGATTGGAACAAGTTCAATAAGCCTTTTCCACAGGAAAAATTTGATCAATTGCTGTTGAAAGTTGCAGCTTATTTCGATGGAAAAGATGTTTTTGTGCAGGACAATTTTGCCTGTGCAGATGACAGATATAAGATTTCTGTGAGAGTGTTTGCAGAATATCCATGGAGTGCTCAGTTCGCAGGCAATATGTTCATAAGACCTACGGAAGAGGAATTGCAAGGCTTTGAACCGGATTGGTGTATTTATTGCGCTCCCGGGTTTCATGCCGATCCGACTGTGGATGGAACGCGCCAACATAATTTTTCTATCATCGACTTTAAATCCAAGAGAATATTGATCGGTGGCAGTGGATATACTGGAGAGATTAAGAAATCAATTTTTACCATTCTCAATTTTGTATTACCGGTTCAACACCAGGTATTGTCCATGCATTGCTCAGCCAACGTAGGTTCCGATGGACATTCCACAGTGTTTTTTGGCTTATCTGGTACCGGAAAGACCACTTTATCGGCTGATCCGAACAGGAGTCTGATAGGTGATGATGAGCACGGATGGTCTGACCAGGGAGTCTTCAATTTTGAAGGAGGGTGTTATGCAAAAACGATTGACTTAACTGAAGAAAAGGAACCGGACATTTTCCATGCAATCAAACCTGAAGCGATATTAGAGAACATTGTGTTCTATCCCGGTACGAACAAGCCGGATTACACCAATGCATCTATTACTGAAAATACCAGGGTATCGTACCCATTATCACATATCAAAAATGCGATCAAGCCTTCCAAAGGAGGCCATCCCACCGATATATTCTTTTTGACTTGTGATGCATATGGTGTTCTACCTCCGATATCGAGACTTACTACAGGTCAGGCTATGTATCATTTTATCAGTGGGTACACTGCTAAAGTAGCCGGTACAGAGACCGGGGTAACAGAACCAAAAGCTACATTCTCAGCTTGTTTCGGAGCGCCTTTTTTACCTTTGCATCCAACCATATACGCGCAGATGTTGGGAGAAAGAATTGAGCGCTACAATCCAAAAATTTGGCTTGTCAATACAGGCTGGACAGGCGGATCTTACGGGGTGGGCAGCAGGATGAAACTGAAATATACCAGGGCAATGATTACAGCAGCACTTGCAGGTCAGCTGGAGAATGTCGAGTTTGCTCAGGATGATATTTTTGGTTTGAGCTATCCTACATCTTGTCTCGATGTTCCTCCTGAAGTTCTCAATCCCAGAAATACCTGGACGGATAAAGAGGCCTATGATAAACAGGCAAATATGCTGGCAGGCTTGTTTAATACCAATTTTGAAAAATATAAAAATAAAGCCAGCGCATCAATATTAGCAGCGGCTCCGAATCAGAAGTAATTTGCTGCGTAAGGGTTCTGGATAAAGCTTTTTTGGACGAATTTTGCGAGCAATGATGCTAGATGGAGAACAGCCAAACTTGTGTATCTTTGTGTCCCTTTCATCCAAAAGATCTCCAAAAAGGGAGTTGATCATAATAAAGGGTGTTTAGCTCAGTTGGTTCAGAGCGCCGCCTTGACAGGGCGGAGGTCACTGGTTCGAGCCCAGTAACACCCACTGTTGGTTAAACTGACAAATTCAAGAACGATGCGATTTTTCTTTTTATTTGTGGCTGTCTGCTCCTTACTTGACTGTAGGAATCAGGCACGCACTGCCGAAAATGCTGATGTTCCACAGGTGCAACATTTAGCTAATTATAGAGAAAGGCAGGCATTTCTGGAAGCGATAAATAAAAGGGATGCTGCGGTGAGATCTGCTGTTTCGGCTTATGATCCCCGGTTGTCAAAAAACACTCCTGAGTATGCTGCACTGGAACGCAAACTTCAAAGTACGGATGAAGAGAATCGCCGCCTGATCGAAGATTATCTGAGCATTTATTCTTATCCAGATATCGACTCTGTAGGAGTCACAGCAGCTCTGACACCTTGGTTGATATTGCACCATTACTTTCATGTGGCAACAAAAATGAAATATGTTTCCATGATGGCTAAAGCTTGGAAAGATGGCAATATCAGCGCCAATGATTACTACCTTTTTCTGAATGGCATTTATAAACTTACATCTGAAACCGAACTATCATTTAAACCTGAGGATCGGGATGAAGATAAAATTAGGATACTATTGGATAGTCTCGGGATCGACATTCAGATCTGATTTCTGCAAGTTTTTCTATTTACCCTTTCTTTTGTGCGTTTAGTCAATTTTTTTTGACTGTTTGCATGATCAAACAAAAACACACACATCCTCTGGTTAATTTTGGTCCTATAATTCACAATCAGGAACATTTGATTTTTGAAATTGACGATGGAAATTTGAAATTTCAGAATGCATTTTTCATTTTTATAAACCAACCATGAAAAAGACTATTGTTTTCCTCAGCTTATACCTGTTCTTGGCTTCCCAGCCTTTTTTGAAAGCACAGGTAGATGCAAATTATAAGAAATCTCTCGCCTATGATTGGCTCGATATTGCGCTTGAAGTGACCGCAAATGATGTAGATAGAGACGGAGCAAGACCAACGATTCAATCAAGAAGTTTAGCCATCTTAATGACAGGCATGTATGACGCTTGGGCCGCTTATGATGATCTGGCTGTTGGTACTATTCTTGGAGATGACCTTCGTCGCCCTATAGCAGAAAGAAATATGCAGAATAAGGAAAAGGCAATCAGCCAGGCAATCTATAGATTACTCCTTGAGCTGCATTCTCGTGATGCGGACTATATCCGTTCTAAGATGAAGCAAATGTCTTATTCCACAGACAACAATAGCCTTGATCCCACTACTCCGGAAGGAATAGGAAATCTTGTCGCTGATGCAATAATCCAATTTCGACGCAACGATGGCAGCAATCAATTGGGCAATGAACCTGGATCCAATGGTGTAGCTTACAGTGACTATACATATTACCAGCCAATTCAAAGCTGGGATCATGTAGTCGATCCGAATAGATGGCATCCATTACCTTTTGTAGATGCTCAGGGAAAGACATTTTTTGTTGGATTCCTGACTCCCCATTGGTATAGAGTGAAACCCTTTGGTCTTGAATCTTCAGCGCAGTTCAGAGCGCCGGACTATCCAAAATACGGAAGTCAGGAGTTAGAAAAAGAAGTGAACGAAGTCATAGACTTCAATGCAAACCTGGACCATACAAGAAAATCAACAATTGAGTTTATGCGGGATGGTCCGCGATCTACGGGTCAAGCCGGCCATTGGCTGCGATTTGCACAAATGGTGTCAGTTAGAGACCATAATAATTTGGACCGGGATGTAAAATTATTTTTTACAGTAGGAGTTGTAGCTATGGATGCGTTCATTGCTTGTTGGGAGACAAAGCGTTACTACGATTCTTCCAGGCCTTGGACTTTAGTACGTTATTACAACAAAGGTAAGACAATCAAAGGCTGGGGTGGACCTGATAAAGGGACACAATCTATTCCAGCAGAAAAATGGCACCCATATTCACCTGCAAATTTCGTTTCACCACCATTCCCGGCCTATGTTTCAGGACATAGCACCGTAAGTGGAGCCTGCGGTAAGATTCTTGAATATTTTACAGGAAGTGATCAGTTTGGCGCGGTAGAACATCGTATTTGTGGTCAAATCACAGAGACTCCCGGAGATCCTGTTTCTTTGCCTTTGCCTACTTTTTCAGGAACGGCTGAAATGGCAGGTATTTCGAGAGTTCTTGGAGGTTATCATATACAGGCAGACAATATCGAAGGACTGAATTTGGGTCGTAAAGTAGCAGAATGGGACTGGAATGTCATTCAAAAACACTTCAACGGTAGCTTAAAAGTGGGTAATCACAAGATGATGAATTCCAGCGAAACCAATGCGCATGTTTGCACACCTGCATGCAAAGACAAATGTGCTGCAATGCACAATGCAGGAAAAACATGTCCACCTGATTGTACAAAACCTTGTTGCAAGGATAAAAAGAAAGCTTGCAAACCAGGATGTAAAAAGGACTGTTGCAAAAAGAAATCTTAAAGAAGAGTTTACTAAGTGTTTTGTTTAAAAATAGTGGCCAGATTTTGTTTTGATTGATTTAGTGTAATATTGTTAGTGATAATACGCGCAAAAAATGGCTGAAAGGCATGCCGAGATCCAGGATCACCATACTTTCCAGCCATTTTTTATTTTAGTTCGATATTCATTTTTGTCTGAGCAGAACTTTGACTCGTATTGAAAGAAGGGTTTGCCTTCAAATCACCCTTATATATTTTACCGTGAATCAATTGCAAGGTCAATGACAACGAGACTCACTTAATACACCAGGAAGGAAACCGATTCATTTTGGTTTTTATTAAAGACATATTCTTAAACCCAACACCAGCTTTTAGATCCGGGTTAAATTGAATTATTGATTATGGTTGTACTCAATCATCCATTCAAGTCCGAATTTATCTCTTAACATCCCAAAGTAAGTACCCCAAGGACTGTTGTCTATGGGCATTTCCACGTTTGCATTTTCTGCCAGACCATTGAAAATATTATCGGCTTCTATTTTACTTTTTGCGCTGATAAATAATTTACTTCGAGTCTCATTTTCATTATGTTTTCCCATGAATTCCGGTGTATCACTACCCATGAGAAAATTGTGTTCTCCAATCGGTAATGAGATATGCATGATTTTATCTGCTTCCGGATCTGGATCCGGTCTTCCCGGCATAGGCATGTCTTTAAACCGTACTAGATTTTGGAATTCACCTCCAAAGATAGATTGATAAAATTTGAAGGCTTGTTCGGCATTACCATTGAAATGAATGTAAGGATTAATTTTAGTCATGATTTTTATGAATAATTTGTTAGATTCAAATAATGAAATGCGAATTACTTTTCCGGAAATTTGGAAAGATCCATATAAAATAATTCCCAAGTATATCCATCAGGGTCTTCGATGGTTCTTTGTTGCATAAATCCATAATCGCGCATTTCGTTGGGTTCGATTCCTCCACCCTCAAGGCCTTTACTCATTAAATTGTTGAGTTCTTCTGTTCCTGATACAGACAAGGAAAAAATACCAGAAATATGTGATTTTGAATCAGATATGGGTTTGTTCGTGAAGCTCTTGAATTTCTCATGGTTGAGCAACATCACAAATATTTTGTCACTCCAAACCATACACATCCCATTTTCGTCAGAAAATTGAGGGTTAATTGAGAAGCCCAGCGCCTGATAAAAATCACTTGATTTTTGCACATCCCTAACTGCCAGGTTAATGAAAATTTGCTTTGTTTGCATAAGATAATTGTTTTTGGTGTGAAGGACAAATTGATTTGATGAGCATGAATGAAGAGATACTTCAGTATGATTTTAGTTTGGCGTCTATGTCTGCTTGACTCTATGTTGCAGCAATGTAGAATCAGGAAATTGATTTTTCGTTTGGGCTGATCCTATACCAATTGCATTTTTCATTTTCATAAAAAAAAGTATTGACAAATTTCATTCCAATCTTTTGTAAGATTTTATTCGAAGCGGCATTTTCACAAGATGCCGCTGCAAAGACCTCATTGGCATGGAGTTTTGCGAATGCATAATCCAGACTCGCTATGGCAGTTTCGCTTGCAATACCTTTACCCCAGTGTTTTCTGATTATCCTATATCCGATATCATAATAATTTTGGTGATCGTTTGTAATTTCTTTGACCAACTTCAAGCCCGACCAGCCTAAAAACGAAGCTGAACTTTTATCTATTATTGCCCAGCGCCCGATACCATTGTCTGAATATTGCTGCCGGATGAAGTTGATCACGTCGACGATTTGTTGTTTATCTTTTACCGGATTATTTCCCAGAAATTTATGGACCTCAGGGTCAGAATCCAATTCGAATAATCCATCGACATCAGATAATTCAAATTCGCGTAATAAAAATCTTTTTGTTTCGACGACAACTTTAAATTCCATTTATCAATATATAAATTTAAGAAGATAATCAGTATTGGCGATGATCTCGTATTGATATCTAAAAGATATGATGTTTAACAAGTCATGAAATTAATTGTTTCGATTGAGTTGAAAATCAACTCCTGCAGTAGAATCACTTAAGAGGTGATCAATCTGTTTACAATCAGTTTTGATCATTTTATCTCTTGTATTTTATTTTATTGAAAATAGTTGTCTCATTTTATTTTTTTGGGTTGCATCCTCCATTTTTTATTGGAGAGTTATCACTTAGTCAACCGGTTTAAGCTTCGCAGTAAAATGTCTCAACAAAGGTGCTTCCTCTGTGATCACAAAACCATGATATTTTTTTCGATTTTGATAAACATAAATGATTACCTCAGCTACATAATCCAGATGGCTTTGTGTGTAAACTCTTCTTGGAATCGCGAGCCTGACGAGCTCCATTGAAGCAGGTATGAGCTTATGGTTTTGGTCGTATTTCCCGAACATGAAGCTGCCAATTTCAACACTGCGAACTCCTCCCTCTATGTATAAAGCGCAGGTTAAGGCTTGTCCCGGATACTGAGTTAGCGGTATGTGTTCCATAAAATTTTTAGCATCTAAATACACTGCATGTCCTCCGGCCGGCAGCATCACAGGGACGCCAGCGGATTGAAGCTTTTCTGTGAGGTATTCTATGCTTCGAATTCGATAATGCAGATATGATTCATCCATGATTTCTTGCAAGCCAATAGCTACCGCTTCCAGATCTCTACCTGAAAGGCCTCCATAAGTAGTAAATCCTTCAGTAATGATCAGTAGATTTCTACATTCATTAGCTAGATTTTCATTTTTGAGTGCCAGAAAACCTCCCATATTGGAGAAAGCATCTTTTTTTGCACTCATAGTTGCCCCGTCAGCATAAGAGAAAATTTCCATGACTATCTCAGAAATAGATTTTTGATCATATCCCTTTTCTCTCTTTTTTATGAAATAAGCATTTTCTGCAAATCGACAACAATCGATGATGAGAGGTATGTCATGATTTGAACAAATGTGCCTGACCTCGCGAATATTTTGCATGCTTACAGGTTGACCTCCTCCAGAATTATTGGTAATAGTTAGAATTACCGCAGGGATGTTTTTTGCACCGATTTTTTGAATATTCAGTTCTAATGCTTCTATATCCAGGTTTCCTTTGAAATCAGCCGGAATGGAGGGCAATTTTCCTTCTTTGCACAATAAATCAATGCCTTCCGCTCCGGAATATTCTATATTAGCCCTAGTGGTATCAAACAAGGTGTTACTTATAAAATACTTTCCTTTGCCACCAATGATGGTGAACAGTATTTTTTCCGCTGCACGGCCTTGATGCGTAGGGATAATGTGGGGAAGCCCGGTTATACTTCGGACAGCGTCTTCAAATTTATAAAAACTGGAACAGCCTGCGTAGGATTCATCACCTAACATGATTCCGGCCCATTGTGCATTGCTCATAGCACTCGTGCCACTGTCGGTAAGCAGGTCTATAATCACGTCTTTTGCAGCTAGCCCAAAAACATTGTAATGCGCTTTTTTTAGAAATTCTTCCCGCTCTTGACGTGTAGTAAACAAGATGGGTTCTACCATTTTTATTTTGAATGGTTCAATGATGGTTTTGTGAATCATGATCTGTACAAATTTGGGTCAAATATCGTCATTTTATACAAAAGATAAAAAGATATTATAATCAATTAAAATTTGAATGCGTGTTTCAAACATTGTGAAGGGGATTATATTAAAGCCCGTTTCTATCTAATCGATATTCTTTTATTTTAAAATTATTCTGAGTGAAACTTTTTCAAATTATGTGGCCAAAATCCAAAATGAAATTATATCACTGACTCGATTAGAAATAGGAAATCTCCTATTTCACCAATGTACAATATAATCGATAAATATGATTCTAAATAAAGAGTATAATTTGACTAGTGATTTCTTAAAGCATCCGTGATTTATTTATTTTTAAATGGTATAATTCCAACTTCAAAATAATAACCAATAAAGATAAGGTGAATAGGTATATAGATCAGTCTATGAAACCATTGTGTTTTTGAGGCAATTTTAAACTGAATCCTTATTTTTAGCCACATAGTTCATTGCTTCTTTTGCATAGTTTGCCCATTTGTCAGAGTTCATCTTGGAAACCTGGACCCATTCTTTCATAGGACGATTTTTACCTGAAGGATCAAATAATTTTGAGCCATCCAGGCTAAGTGCATTTTTGTGTATGTCTCCTGACAATTTAAATACCATCTCGTTTTGAAAGAAGGAAATAAAAGCCTTCCCATTTATTTTGAAACATGGCTTTCCAAACATTTGGCCGAGTTCAGCCACTACCAGGTTTTTGCCTATAGATTGGTAAAGTTTTTCCTCTTCTGTCATATCGCAATATATAAATATAATAGCAAATATAGGAAAAGTGAAAGATTTAATTATTGAAAATAATAATTAGTTCTATTTGTGTATTTGGATTTAACTATTTTCTTGTTGGACAAGCTACAGTATTCATACGGATAGACACTATTTGTTTTTAAATTCATATTGTATCCAATCCAGAATTGAAGGTTAGATTTTTAATGAATGACAACACAAAGTGCTCTGTTATTGGTACTGGATTCAGTTATATTAAAATAGCAAAATCTGAAGTATTATTTCGTAATGATAAAACCAATTTTGCACTTGTTTCAATTTTATAAGGCGATCTAAAATCAGGGTTGAGGATATTTATAGAATAAAGCGCAGTCCAATCGGTGCTGTCTTTCCTTGTTTTTTTGACCCATTTTTTTGAAAAATGTTTATGGATATCAATAGCTCTTTATTTGTATCTACTTAGGTCAAAAATAATATTTTATCTCGGAATTAAAAAATAGGTATATTTGTGTTCCTACCAATAGAAGATAATTGAATCAATACTCATCAAAAGATTCAAGTTATCCATAAATTAGAAGAAATATTATTAGAATTAAATAAACTACGGCAAGAAGTAGTTGAACTTAGAGCAGAGAATGCCCAGCTTCAGTGGAGAATGCAATACTAAAGGAGAGAATAAAGGTATTAGAACTTAAAAATAAGCAAAATAGTAAAAATAGTCATATGCCTCCTTCTTCGGACCTATACAAGACTAAGAAGATAAAGAGTGCATTTACCAGGAAACAGAATAAGAATTCAGGTGGGCAAAAGGGTCACGAGGGAAAGACTTTAGATAAAGTAGAATTTGTGGATGAGGTTATAGTTTTGGAACCGAAACGATGTCAATGTGGAGCAGATCTTACAAAAGTCAAAGGTGTAATAATTGAAACAAGACAAGAATTTGATATTCCTCCCAGGAGATCCGGATAATAGAATATCAACGTAAAGAATGTATATGTCCGTACTGTCAGGCTATAACTGCCGGACATTTTCCAAATCACATACAAGCGCCGACGCAGGTGGTTCAACCATAAAGGCTGTATGTGTAATAATGAGTGTAAATTATAAAATTCCACTGGCAAAGATTGTCCAGTTGATGGAAGATCTATATCAGATCAGAATAAACGAATCCAGTATTATCAATTGGTTGAAACAATCTTATAACTTAATGAAACCAACAGAAGATCAGGTAAAAGAACATTTACTGAATAGCAAATTAGTGCATGCGGATGAAACAGGAGTTAATATCAATGGTAAAAAATTATTGGAATCATGTAGTATCGACTGACAAACTAACTCACCAGTTTATAAACGAGAAAAGAGGTCAAAAAGCAATTCGAAATGAAGCTTCCATATTACCATATTATAAAGGAATACTAGTGCATGATTGCTGGTCTAGCTATTTTACATTAGAACAAGTTAAACATGTAATATGCGGAGCACATCTCATAAGGGAACTCAATGCATTAATAGAAGATAAATCAAAGTGGGCTTTTCGATTTCAAAAATATTTATTAGAACTACATAATTCACCGATAGCTAAAAATAAGAAAAATAAAAAACAAATACTTCTTGACTATAACAAAATACTACGACAAGGAATTCATGAAGAACCGCCACCAAGAAGAACAAGTTACAGAGGTCGAATTAAAAATTCAAAAGGATTGAACTTAATCAACAGACTAATTAAATATAAGGAATCTGTATTGGGATTTGCCTTCAGCAACTTAATACCATTTACAAACAATCAAGCAGAACGCGATATTCGCCATTGCAAAACAAAACAAAAAGTGGCTGGATGCTTTAGATCTCTGGAAGGTGCGAAATACTATATGCGTATTTCCTCCATAACAATCACTTTAAGAAAAAACTCAGTGAATGTGCTCGATTGGATAAAATCTCTATTTGCTGAAGGTATTTTTACCTTACCTTTGACCTAAGTAGTTACCTTTATTTAATGAATTGTTATAAAATGCAAGAATGAGATCAACGTAGTCATAATTCAATTTTGTGTAAGCTGGGCTGGGTATGTTTGTAACTTCATAGCCTTTGATGCTGAATTATAAAGTGATTTGTGCTTCAATGTTGTACTTGATTTGTGCATTCGGAGCGATCCTGCAAAGGAGGCTACTCCAATAATGTGCATTGTAGTATACTGAGTTCTCAAATTTGAAATTTGAATGGATTGCACCAGTAGTAACTTGTAGATTGAATTAGCTGATTCCAACCTTGCATTTTATTATGGATTATAGAACAAAAGAAATTTATAAAATTTTATATATTGCTAACTTATGGATGATAAACCGCAGCCATGATTGTATTAAAGTTCTTGTTATATTCAGGATCAGTATTGAATATACGATTAAGGAATTACATGCGATGAAACGGATAGTAAATGGGACCTTTTATTTTTGCTTTTTCTGTATTGGAGCAAAGCGTTGTCCTGTGTTTTGAAATTCACTGCATGTCATATTGTTTTAACCATTTCCCAGATTGTAATTGAAGTTTGATTTTTATTGCAATGTAATTGCTACCATGTACCAAAAAAATATTGGGAATTTCAAATTCGAATTTCTTATCTCAGAATAACAGAATCGCAATAAGCGAAAATACAGAAATTGATATCCATAATATCGTACCTTGGAAAATGGGAGAAATTCCAACTGATTTTATAAGTTTGTATGAAAGATTTGTACCTATCAAAAACAAGGTCAGTGTTAGTCCAGCTTTTGCTAATTTGACAATAATAGGACTTAGGTTATGAGCTGCAGGAATATAGGTGTTGGCAATTATTGCTAAAATAAACAAACCAATAAAATAAGGTATTTTAATTTTTAGATCTTTTTGTTTAAATAAGAATGAGCTTGATAAAGCAATGGGAATGATCCATAATGCTCTTGCTAGTTTTACTGTAGTGGCGGTCCCTAAAGCTTCATTACCATATTTAGCCGAGGCACCTACCACCGAGCTCGTATCGTGTATGGCAATGGCACACCACAAACCAAAATCACTTTGAGACATATGCATTAAATGTCCTAAAGTAGGAAAAATGAAAAGGGAAACGGAATTGAGAATAAAAATAACGCCTAAGGCAATGCTTATCTGATCAGGATTAGCTTTTACGATCTGAGAAAATGTAGCTATTGCGCTGCCACCACATATGGCTGTTCCACCTGAGATGAGAAATGAAATCGTTTTATCGACTCGGAATATTTTTCCAAGAATGTAACCCAATAAGAGTGTTCCGAAAATCGTAAATAGGGTAAAAATAAATCCTTCTTTGCCGGCTTGTATAGCACTGGTAGTTGTCATTCCAAAGCCTAATCCAATTACTGATATTTTCAGGAGCCAGTTAGTTGCTTTTTTAGTGGTTTCCGGAAATGGATGTTTAATGAATTGAGCGAAAATGATGCCAAGCAATAAAGCAATAGGAGGTGATATGATGGAGCTTAGGCATATTACTGAAATAACTAACAATGTGATTTTGCTGTACAGTCCTGTTAATTGATTTTCAGAGCTTGCTGTTTTCATCATTCTGTGCAGTAGGTATAAAATTGAAAGATTAACCCAAAGTCTTGGCGAGCTAAATTTTAATCGGATTTAATTTTTTGTTGCCAATTGGACCCAGCTTAAAAATCATTTCAGTAGGTACCAACATTCAGTTTTGCTCGCCTATTTGAAGTGAAATTCATCCAAACTACACCTTTGTATGGTGCCAATTAGACATAAATTCAAGATCCTGACAATTATTCCCAGATGTATTGCTTCTTGTTCATCAGAAGCGCTTCACCTGTAAACACCTGTTCGCCGCTGCTGAGTTCAAAAATGCTACAATCGTACAAGACACGATTTTTTTCTTTATACACCTCTTTTACGGTTATCACTGCTTGATAATCCGTATCGACAAACATGGGTCTGAGCCACTGCATAGTCTGCTTCAAGTAGACATGACCATCAGCTTTCCAGAGTGCTCCAAAAATCTTCGTAAACACTGCCCCACCTAAAAATCCATGAATTATACACTTCCCGAACATGCTATTTTTACCAGCTTCAGGGTCGATATGAAGTGGATTGGTATCTCCCGAAACCCGGGCAAAAGTGTCTACATCCGACTGAGAATAAGCGAAAGTATGCTTAAATTGATCTCCTATTTGTAGCATATTCAATAAATTTAATAATTTGTTGACAATTAATGAGTTACTAATACCTTATCTTTGCGTCGCAATATTACAATTTTAATCTTTTCATAAACAAATTATTTTACTAAAATGGCTGAATCAAATAAAACCAACGGAATTCTTGATCAAATCCTTGAAAACCAGGCTAATTTCGTCGCAAATGCCGTAGAATATACTAAAAAACTGACAAAAGACTTCCCTGTAGCGCAAGAGTCTCTTGACAAAGGCTATAAACTATACAAAGACAGCGTTGACAGTCAAAAAAGTATTCTGGAAAATTCTATTTCAAATTTGGAAAAAACAACAAAAGAAATGAAAAATCAATCTGAAAATACTCAAAATTATTTCAATCAATGGTTCGAAAATCAAATGAACTATGCAAAGAATGCCTTCCAGTTCACCAATTCAAATCAGCAGACTCAAGATTGGTTTTCTAATTGGCAAAACTGGATGAATCAGAACCAGAATATGATGAATCAAAATCCATGGATGAATATGATGAATGGCAATCCGTTCAACTATTCTAACCAGAATATGGCAAATGAGTATATCAATAACTGGAGTAACTACACTAAGCAGTATTTTGATATGATGAATCAAGCTTATGGAGAATGGACAAAGTCATTTAATAACATGACTTCTGCTGAGTCTTTCAAAGGAATGAAAGATATGCAATCGAATTTGAGTAAATTCTTCGAATTGTGGATGCCAATGTTCAAAAGCATGCAAGACAAAACTTTCAATAATGAAATGTTTATGTCAATGATGGATACTCAAAAGTTCAAAACATTCGTAGATGGATTCTTCAAATTTATGCCAGATGGTAGCCAGAAAATGGTAGAACAAATGAATGTTCAGTTCGTCAATATGATGAAACAAGCTGCTGAGGCCGGCCTTCATAATTATGAAGGAATGAAATCCCAATTCAACCAATTCCAGTCCAATACAGCCAATCCATTCAGTAATATGATGAACATGTATTCTAATTGGAAACAGGCGTTCGATAATGCAATCTCTCCATTGTCGAAGGTGATCAACGAGAACGACAGTGTGAAGACTGTAAAAGATTGGAATCAAATCGCGGATCAAATGATGGAATTCTCTATAAAAAATAGCGAACTACAGTACATGATTTATCAACATGCTACAAAGGCGATGGATACATTGGCGACAAAAGTTGCAACAAACCTCAAAGAAGGTAAAGAAATTGATTCCATAGTGAAGCTGTACCAAGAATGGTTGATGATAGGAGATGACGTGTTTACCAATTTGTTTCAATCGGATTCTTATAGCAAATTAATGACTGAAGTCAGCAGTCTTCAATTGAAAATCAAATCCGCTATAGATGGTCAGATGGAGAAAACTTTATTTGCCAATATTCCTGTAGCCACTAGAACTGAGATGGATGAGGTGTACAAGAATCTTTATGACTTAAAGAAAATGTACAGAAATCTTGAGAAAATGTTTGAAACAGCTAAGTCTCAACAATCTGCAGCTTCTGATCCTGCTCCAAAGGCAAGTACAAAGAAAAAATAAATTACTGAAAGAATTTGAAAAGCCAGTCAGAATTTTTGACTGGCTTTTTTTTTAAAAATAAGCTTACTTTTGTCCATTCAAAAAAAACGAAATGTTCAATACAGCATCTATTCTCAACGAAGTTCAAGAAATATCTACCAAAATCCAAAAAGGATATAAGACCCTCGCATCGATAGAATCAGTAGAAGTAGCTGTCACTCCCAAAGAATTGGTATGGCAGCAAGACAAGGTGAAGCTCTATCATTATCATAGGGACACGCCAGCCAAATGCAAAATTCCGGTACTGGTATCATTTGCGATCATGAATCGTCATGATGTTCTGGACCTTCAACCTGATCGCAGTTTGATGAAAAAATTGCTAGAGGAAGGCTTGGATATTTACATTATGGACTGGGGTTATCCAACCAAAGCAGATCGATATCTGACTATGGAAGATTATATACTTGGGTACATGAATGATGCTATTGATTTTATCCGTAAGAAACACAAAGTAGATAAAATCCATAAAATGGGTATATGTCAGGGTGGTTTATTCAGCATGATTTTTGCCTCCCTGCACCCAGAGAAATTGAAAACCCTGACTACATATGTTGCACCTTACGATTTTAATGATACGAACTGTAATATGCTCTACAAATGGACCAAGTATGTAGATGTAGATACCATGGTCGATACTCAAGGAATCATCAGTGCCAATATGCTCAACAGCGCATTCAGTATGTTGAAGCCAAGTATGGATATTGCAAAGTATTTTGGTGTCATGGATATGATGGAAGATCGTGATAAAATCATGAATTTCTTGCGTATGGAAAAATGGAAGGCGGATTGTCCAGACCTAAGCGGCGAGATGTATCGCAAGTATATCAAAGATCTATTCCGGGATAATAAATTGATCAAAGGCGAATTTGAGATGAATGGAGAAAAAGTGGATCTCAAGAAAATGACATTGCCTTTCCTCAATGTGTATGCTACAGAAGATAATATCATTCCAAATGAATCAACAATAGCTGTAATGGACAAAATAGGCTCTAAAGACAAGCAAGAGTATGCTTTTCCGGGAGGTCATATAGGAGTTTTTGTAGGTGCAAAATCTCAAAAGGAATTGGCACCGGCGGTAGCTAAATGGGTGATGGAAAGATCTTAAATAATCCTCCCTGTAGGGGGATAGGAATTTTTAAATTTTGACCGGTTAAAATAAAGACTGCGTTGTCAATGAGTAAGTAACAATGGCTGCAAGGTAATGAGCATGCTACAAACCTTGATCAATTAGTGACCTTCGGACATTGGATTTTACAGCAGACATGATCTGCTCATCCATTTAAAATCATATGCATTTGAAATGTGCGATTGCGATGTTATAAAGAATTTTTATATCTCCATGACTTGAAGCACACCCGATTTGCTTTACCAATTGTTTAAAAAAATTATCAATAAATCTTCGTGCAAAATTGATTTATCCTTCATTTGACGATTGCTTCGAAGGGTTTAGAAATGGTACCATAAATTATTGGCTTACCGATTAAGAAGCCCTTACATTTAAAGTTTTAGCTAACCTGCCAATAAGTACAATCTTGAAATACCTGCATGATATAAAATGTATTTGAAATAAGCATACATAATCTAGCTATAAGAATAATGATTTTTTTCTAGTATAAATAATTCTCAATTTGCAGTGTAGGTTTGATGAAGAGAAATGAATTGGCTAAGATATTCCCAAATATTTGTAAAGTTAGTCATTGGATTTACAAGTGTACAGCTATATCTGCTAGCTCCAAATATTTGCCCTTAAGACGTCGAATGTTTGGTTTATTATGAGCTTTATTTTCAACTCTGCATTGTCTGCTAGTTGAGTAATTTACCAAGGACCCATTTGTTTAACCTGGTAAAATCGTTTGCCATCAAATCGAAAGAGTCCTGCTCCTGTACCCCACCACATATTGCCAGATTTATCTTGGTACATACTTTGTACGCAACAATTCAAACCATCATCCGGTGTAAAAACTGTAAAGGCTTTTGTGTTTGGCAATGGAATGGAAGGGTCGAATCTCGTCGTACTTCCTCGGGCTGTGACCCAAACAACACCTGACTGTTCAATATTTATTCCCCAAAACTCTGTACCGCCTAAGCCGTCTTTAGGAGTGTATTCTGTAAAATTATTTCCATCAAATTTGCAAATACCGTTTTTCATTGTAAACCACATATTGCCTATTTGGTCTTGTGCAATACCACCTGCATAGTTATCACTTAGACCTTTTTTCTCATTAAAATTGGCAACCGTCAACCCATTGTACCTGAAGACACCTTTATCAGAAGTAGCAAACCAAATATTGCCATTGTTGTCTTCCATTATACCTGCAACATCTATTGATGGAAGTAATGGAAATAGATTGATGCATTGTTCCCCATTGTTATCGGCAGTAGGGTCATATTGGTAGACTCCACCATGAGTTCCTATCCAAATTGTACCTGATTTGTCGACATGAATTCCTTTTCGGCTTATCTCAATATGATTTAAACCATCTTTTTGTTTGTAATTTCTAAATACTTTTCCATTGTATTTGTAAAGCCCTTGATCGGTTCCAAACCAAATATTTCCATTTTTATCTTCATTTATGGCAAAAACGGAGTTGTTAATAAAATTATCGGGATAAGAAAAGTAGGTCAACGTTTTTATATCATATCTCACAACGCCTTCTCCTAATGTACCAAACCATAAATTCCCTTTCGAGTCTTGAAAAATACTGCGAATATATTGGCTGACTAAAGTAGTGTCAAAATCAGGGGCAATGGCAACAGCTTTAAAGTTTCTAATTATTCTCGGGCTTGAAGTGGAATTATTTGGGTCTTTAGTTGTGTTTGTTTTTTCTTGTCCTTTGCAGGAAGCAAAAATTGTCAAGCAAATTAAAAGGAATATTTTTCCAGCTGTCATAGTAATATCCTTAATTGTTGGTAATTTCAATTTTTGTATGATTTAAAACGACTGGAGGGAAGGCGATGAGACGAAATTCGTAGCTCATAAGATAAAATAATTTGTAAAGTTAACTTAAAAAACACGAGTTGAGTTTAAAACATAATCCGACATTTTGTCAAATTGCTGTTGAATACAGGTTATTGTTATTCAATTAATATATCACCATGACCAATAGCTTCACAGTTATTTTCAATCATTTTATAATACAACCTAAGGATTCCTTTTTGATTAAATGAAGTAACGTTAATTTGTATTCTTTTGTAGTTAAATGTGTCTTTTGTAAAAATTGAATCTAATGAAACTAATTTATTAAATTTTTCATCTACAAGTCTAAATTCTGCCAATGAAGTTTTTGGCATTACAGTTGATATCATAAAGATTCCGTTATTGGGATTTGGTGATGCAATTATGTTATAGTCCAATGTATTTAGGCAATTTCTATTATTTCTTGAAGTAAATAGATTTGTTTCTTGATCAATCCATAAATCATTAAAATTCCAGTCTGTACTGTCTTTTGAGATAATATATCCCTGAATATCAGTCTTCGTTATTCCAGTAAATGTAATTTTATCTTCGCTTTTATTTTCTTTGGCACAACTAATTATTAATGTTGTACAGAGTATTGCAAATAAAATGTTGTTTTTCATAGTTCAATGTATAAATGCGACCACATCAGACTGTAAATATACCTTTTTTAATGTATCCAAATACATAAAATACCATAAAGATTCAATTGACTGAGTTATTTGACCAATAAAGGCAACATTATGTTGGAGGTCAAATAGTTTGCTTAAGAAATAAGAGCTTCCACAGGCTTAAAACAGGCCAATTTTGAGAAAAATTTGGGTCTTTCTTGTGACTATTATGTTAATCAACTTACCATTTGCTTATCCAAAAGTGAACTTTCTTTGGTGGGAACCCTTGCTCCGAATGATACACATCATGCGGGATATTTGTCCCATCGAGGTAAAAATGAACGTATTGCAAAGTTGCATAATCTATTGAAACTGCCGCCACCAATGCCAAAAGTGGAAATACCAATTCAATTGCGCGTATTGATCAAAACAGGAATTGACATAAGTCTATGTCCCATCTGCAAAACTGGAAAATTAATCCTGATCAAAACAAGTATTTGCATCAACGGCATTTTGATCGATGTCCAGACCATACAAAACAAAGGCTCTCCATTAATAAACATCGACATTCCATGAAAATTACCCTAAATAAATATTGTTATACATTTACTTCCAGAAAAATTAATGTAGATTTTTCTGTGGCGAAGCTATGCAAAAAAACTAATAATTGTACTACTAAAAAAGTAAAAGCTTGACCTAAAAAAACTCAATTGATATACTATGACACCTAAGAAGAGGTCTCGTTGAATATGAACGAATGAAGTCTTGAATTTTATTCAAGACCAGATGCATAGAGATGCATCTGATGAGAGAACTGAGAGACCCTTCTCTCAGCTTTATAGCAGAAAGCCCGTTGTAGTTTTATTTTATCATTATCTGTAAGTGACGATTAGCTTTTTATTGTATTTTTCCTTTGGACTTTCTTCTATACGGCTAAATGTTAGCGGTTCGTGCTTCTCTGCCCAAGCAACGGTGTCGTTTCAAGTTTATAACTTCAGTATCCAAAGAAGTTAATACCATAAGGGTTATTTAAATAGTTACTTGGTGTAAAAGAGAAGTCCACATTCAGTTTGCTATATTCGTCAATTGAAGCGTAGTCCATTTGTGATTGAAACATTATTACTTCCAACTCCTTTTCATATTTTTCAATAAATGTCGTGTAGTATGTTGGATTAAAATATACATTTTCAGTATGTGCGGCTATAAGCATTGTTATGTCCGATTTTAAATTATTTCTCTTTGTCAATTGCTCACCTAAATGTCCATATAAGTTTTTGTCCTGCTGAAAATAACTTAATAAAAAATAGGTCTTGTTGTCTGTTGGCAATAGGGTTACAAAAATATCCTCCATTCTGTCGTCAGAATGTTTGATGGGATTTCCTTCAAAGTCAAAGTCTAAATAGAAGGAGGATGAAACTGCAATTGGATAAAATGCAGGTAATTCAAAAACATGTGTTTCAATTACAGAAAAGTCGTTTGAAAGAATTGCCGCATCAAATATTTTTCGATTTTCTGTAATGTCATTGTCGGATTGTGTTCCGTAATTTATCCAATTTGAAACCTCTATTTTTTTGTGTGATGCAACTACAAAACCTCGGTATGCAAATAGAAAATGTTGCTCTGCTGTTCCTGCATATGGTGCAATTTCAATTGGCTTGAAAATAGCGTCATGAATGTTACAGAACCCCCAAAATATTGAAGCATGGTTTTTACCAAGTTCTTTGCCTTCAAACTCTCCTTTGTCAAATGCATAACTCATTACATGTCCGTTCTTCACAATTTTACTCAAAACTCCATTATTTTGAATAGAGTGTGCAGCACTAACGATAATTTTCCCAGAACCATCAACTTTACATGTTGTATTGCTTGCTTGTGGATGCCAACAAAACTTACTTTTCTCAATACCACGTTTCATTACCTCCCTTATTATGGCTGAAAAATCTTCTTCCGTAACGTCAGTCAAGTTGAACCTGTCAAATATTTTGTAGTCTTTTTCTTGTCTGACGAAAATTGCTGGCAACGTCAGGTTGTGAAAAAACTCCCAAAAAATTAATATAAATAAATCGTGGCAATATTAATTGTAATGTGTATTTTTATACATTATGAATCATGTTACCGGCATACCAAGATTACAAATGCAGATGAGTTCATTGGAAGACTCAATAGGACAGGATAATCCCGTTCGATTTATTGACGCATTTGTAGAGCAATTGGATTTGTTAAAACTTGGATTTGAAGTAAAGACTTTAAAGAATGAGGGTCGACCAAGTTTTGAATCTGCTACACTTCTTAGAATTTATTTGTATGGCTATTTAAATGGTTTGAGAAGTAGTCGCCGATTAGAAACAGAATGCTGTCGCAATATCGAACTTCAGTGGTTAACATTAGGCTTGAAACCAAATTATCATACCATTGCTGATTTCAGAAAAGACAATCCTAAAGCATTAAAAAAACGTGTTCAAATTATTTGTTTCATTTTTGAAGGATATCGATTTAGTCAGTGGACAAGTTGTTGCTATTGATGGCACAAAGTCAAGAGCCCACAACAGCAAAAGAATAATTACAATCAAAAGAAAATTGAGAGACATTTAGCCTATATTGAAGAGAAAAGTACAGAATACATCAATCTACTTGAACAAAACGATTCTCAGGACGACTTAATCAAAGTTTCTGACATCCAAGAAAAAATAAATAGACTTAAGAAGAATAAAATTAAGTATGAAATTCTTCAGGAACAACTCCTTACTACAAACGAACAACAGATAAGTACTACTGATCCGGATTCCAGAGCATTGTTGGTTCATGGACAAGTCGTGGAGGTATGTTACAATGTCCAAACTGCGGTTGATGAAAAACATAAATTGGTCATTGCCACTCATACCATAAATCGCAATGACAGGAATGCCTTAACAGATATCGCACTCGAAGCAAAAGCAAATTTAGCAGCAGATAATTTTATTGCTATTCTAGATAAAGGCTATCACAATGGGCGAGAAATTCAGCAATGCAAAGATGCAAATATTGTTACAATCGTTGCACCTTCTGAAATAGTGAATAACAACACACATGGAACCACACCAGAATACGTAGTAACGAATTTCATTTATAATGAAGAAAGCGATTGTTATACATGCCCACAAGGAAATATTTTAAATACAACCGGTTCCTGGCATAAGAAATCAAGAGATAATCATAACAGTTATAGATTTAAAAAATACCGAACACCCGACTGTAAAACATGTCCGGTAAAACATCTCTGTACAGGAAGAGCAAGTGGAGGTAGAGAAATAGAGAGAAGTGAATTTGCTTCTGCGGTGGAAGAGAACAATAAACGCTATAAAGACAATGCAGTATTGTACCGTAAGCGACAAGAAATTAATGAGCATATCTTTGGAACCATAAAAAGAAAATGGGGATATTATTACACCAACCTTAAAGGATTAGTAAAAGTGAATGGTGAACACAGTTTAATAATGCTTGTATACAACATCAAACGATGTTTCTCTATACTTGGGGTTCCGATGCTTATCGAAAAATTGAGAAATTGGGTTTCTCCTTACAAGAAAGACCCTAATTTTTCTCAAAACTGGCTTGTTTTAAGCCTTTGGGAGAGCTTATTTTTTTTCAAACTACTCGGCGGTCTATAAAAATAGTGCCTGTATCATGTCTAAAATTCGGTTATATCAAATTTTACCAGGTGTTTTATGTTCTTGAAAACAAAAAATATGGTATTTTCACAGTCTGACGTTTGAATAGTTTGCATAAAGTCATCAAACATTATCGGATTTAGTCCTCCTTTTCGGAAGTCCCGCATGACAGTAAAAAACTGTTCATAGTTTATTTGTGGGTTTTCTAACTGTCTTAAAAAATTTGCCATTTGTTCTTATGTTTGATATTTGTACGGGTCGTAATAGCATGACCGCTAACATCTTTATCTACGCCATAAAATATATACGCCATATGGCGTATATATTTTATGGCGTAGATATCTTCTATGTGACCAGGGTTTCTTTTCATTTTTAAGGGCGGTTTGAGCTTTGACAAGCAAATATAAGGAGGATTTAGTCTCATTTTGTTGAGTGGATTCAGGATTATTTTCTCAGATTTCTCTCATCTGAGTGAGCCTGCCGGAGTGCGGCGCAGATGGTCAGCCTTATGAGGCTGACGGAGCGAATAGCGAACCACGAAGGACGGCGACCCCAAGGACATCGGACGACGGGGTCACTCCCTGATGATTTTCTACAGTAAAGCTCAAAGGATTGTCAATTTTGGTTCGACATTCACCACTAAAACATGTTCAAGCCCAAGGCATGATGCAGGACTTCTGTCATACTGTCCACATATATGAACTCCAGGCCCTTGAGATGCTCTGCAGGGATTTCCGCTACATGGTCTCGATTCTGCTGGCTCATCATGATATTCTTGATGCCGGCTCTCTTGGCTGCTAATACTTTTTCTTTGATACCTCCTACGGGAAGAACCTTGCCCCGCAGGGTAATCTCTCCCGTCATCGCCATGAAGGCCTTGATAGGCTTCTGCTTGATCACCGAAGCTATGGCACTCAGCATGGTAATGCCGGCGGAGGGTCCATCTTTTGGAATAGCGCCTTCCGGAACGTGAACATGGAGGTCGTGCGTCTCAAAAAACTCATTGTCTATACCCAGATCTGCTGCATGAGCCTTGATAAAGCTGAGGGCTGAAGTTGCAGATTCTTTCATCACGTCTCCCAGATTTCCGGTGAGGGTCAGTTTGCCCTTACCTTTGGAGATACTGGTCTCGATATAGAGTATGTCTCCACCTACTCTCGTCCAGGCCAGCCCGATAGCGACTCCGGGTACAAGGTTGTGTTGGTAAGTGTCGTTGTTGTACCGGATCACACCGAGCATATCTTTCAGCTTGTCGGCTTTGATCTGTACAGATTTTTGGCCTTCCATCACCACATCTCGCGCCGCCCTTCGCATGACTGAGGCGATCTGTCTGTTGAGCGACCTGACCCCTGACTCGCGGGTATACTCTTCGATGATCTTTCGGATCACGGTCTCGTCTAGCTTGACTTGCTTGGGTTTGAGGCCATGCTCGCTGAGCTGCTGAGGAATCAGGTGCCTGTTGGCGATTTCTACCTTTTCCTCTGTAGAGTATCCCTGCAGTTCAATGATCTCCATCCTGTCCAGCAATGCCGGTTGTATTGTGCTCAGAGAGTTGGCAGTAGCGATAAACATCACCTTGGAAAGGTCATACTCCAGATCCAGATAGTTGTCGTGAAAGGTGGAGTTCTGTTCCGGATCGAGTACTTCCAGGAGCGCAGAGGAAGGGTCTCCTCGGAAATCCTTGCCGATCTTATCGACTTCATCCAGGATAAATACTGGATTGGATGTTTTGGCCTTCTTGATAGATTGCAATATCCTCCCCGGCATGGCACCGATATAGGTTCTGCGATGCCCTCTGATCTCGGATTCGTCGTGGAGGCCTCCCAGAGACATTCTGATGAACTTTCTACCCAGTGCAGTCGCAATGGATTTGCCCAGAGATGTCTTGCCGACACCCGGAGGGCCGACGAGGCAGAGGATAGGAGACTTCATGTCGCCTTTGAGCTTGAGTACTGCGAGGTGTTCGAGGATACGCTCTTTGACTTTTTCCAAGCCGTGGTGGTCCTTGTCCAGAATCTGTCTGGTCTTTTTCAGGTCATATTTATCTTTGGTCAGTTCGCCCCAGGGCAGGTCCACCATGAGCTCCAGATAATTGAGCTGTACAGAGTATTCCGCTACCTGAGGGTTCATGCGTTGCATTTTTTGCAATTCGCGAGCGAAATGCTCTGCTACCGGTTTAGACCATTTTTTCTTTTCCGCTTTTTTGAGCAATTCTTCGACCTCTTGTTCCTGTGGGTCCTGACCCAGCTCTTCCTGAATAGTCTTGAGTTGCTGATTGAGAAAATAATCCCGCTGCTGCTTTTCCAGATCGCCCCTGACTTTTGACTCGATCTGATCTTTGACTTCCAGCAGATTGAGTTCTGCAGCGAGGTAGGTGATCAGTTTATCTGCTTTTTGATCCAGTTTATCCATTTCGAGCAGGGCTTGCTTCTCCTGAATAGGGATGCTCAGGTGCGAGCTGATAAAATTCAGCAGGAATCTGTCATTGTTGATATTGCGCAGGAGTAGCTGGGCTTCGTTGGGTATTTGAGGAGAGAGCTCGATGATATTCCTCGACTTTTCGTGGAGGGACTTGATCATCGCATCGTACTCTATTTTGTTGGAGGCGTTGACATAGTCTTTCAGATTGATTTTGCACTCCAGATAAGGATCTTCTTTGATGGCTTCAGCAAGGGTAAATCGCTTGCGGCCCTGCAAGATGACTGTCTGACTGCCATCCGGCATTTTCAGGAGTTTGACAATGCGGGCGATGGTTCCGGTCTTGTACAGGTCACCGAATCCCGGATCTTCTGTTTTGCTGTCTAACTGTGTGAGTACGGCTATAAATCTGTCTTTGTCATGAGCTTTGAGTATCGCTTTCATGGACTTGTCCCGGCCTACGGTGATCGGTATGATCACTCCGGGAAAGAGTACCGTATTTTTCAGTGGCATGACGGGAATGATCTCGCCGAAAACCTCATCTTTGGTCGGTTCTTCATCGTCTGCTACTGCGACAAAAGGGATCATCTCGGTATCACCCAATGGATTGCCTTGAAAGTATATTGGATCTATTTTCATATTTTGCTGATTTTGAGCTCGGGTCATTGCAGACCTCTGCCATTGTGTGGGAGAAACACAATCCTTGTGCCATTGAAAAAATCCTGACACTATGTCAAGTTAAATGACAAGCTGACCTGGGGTTTGGAAAAAATCTATTGTGGAGCGCCGTTCTGTACCCAGCACTTGAAGAGCTTGATGGTGTTTACATCCATCTTAGCAGCACCATCAGGCATAGGAGTACAGCCTGAACCATGCTCTATGGAACAGATGAGGTTGCCGTTCAATGCTTCATTTTTAGCCTTGGTGTATGTGCTCAGATCCAATCCGCCTGCAGGATTACTAGCAGCATGACATCCTGATTGATTGCAGGTCGTGTTCAGGATCAACTTAATATTGGAGTCATACGAAGCGACGATACCTGTACAGTCTATGTCAGAAGAACCGCTGTCTTTCGAGCAGCTGAAGTAAAATAGCACACTTAAACCAAAGATCAACACAGCAAAACTTTTTCTCATCATGGATTTCGATTTGATGGTAAAGTTATATAAAATTTCTCAATGATATGAATCAAATGTCTGCTCCTGCGGACGGCAGCTGAAATTATTTGGAAGAAACACTAACAGATTCTGCCTGAAAACAGATATCATTGTCATCCGTAGGGATTTCGGATTTTTACTGATCGCCTCAGGGACGAAAAGCATAGATCCGCCCCGCCAAAAGCGAATTACGATGAAGAGATTATTCCGAAAAAAAGATTTCCACAAAATCCATGACGATGATCCGCATGCACCTGCGGTCAAACTGAACAAGATCCTCAAAGTAAGGGATATCACTGCTTTGGGTATCGCAGCAATCATTGGAGCCGGTATTTTTAGTACGATAGGTACTGCCAGTGCCGACGGTGGACCGGGGGTGATTTTTTTGTTTTTATTTACTGCCATCACCTGCAGTTTTGCTGCGTTCTGCTACGCGGAATTTGCCAGTAGATACCCTGTGTCAGGCAGCGCTTATTCCTATGCTTATGCCAGCTTCGGAGAGCTCGCTGCATGGATTATCGGCTGGGCTTTGATCATGGAGTATGCCATAGGCAATATCACTGTAGCCATCTCCTGGAGTGACTATTTGTCGGGACTGCTTGAGAGTATGGGCATTCGCTTACCTCTCTGGATGCAAATGGACTGGGTGACCGCCAGGACTATGTCTCAGGACGCTGAGTCGCTGATCCGAGCAGGCAAGACATTGGATAGTCTTCCAACCAATATGCAACAGGCATACCTGGCTGTTCAGGAAGCTCCACATCTGTTCTCAACCCCGGTCATCATGGATATTCCGGCATTATTTATCATCATCCTGATCACCTGGTTGGTGTACAGAGGCATGAAGGAATCCAGAAATGCCAGTAATCTTATGGTTATTGTAAAACTCGCCGTAGTGCTGTTTGTCATCGTGGTAGGTGCTTTTTATGTCAATACCGCAAACTGGTCCCCATTCACCCCCAATGGTATCGGAGGCATCCTCAAAGGAGTTTCGGCAGTTTTTTTTGCTTATATCGGCTTTGATGCGATATCCACTACAGCAGAAGAATGCGAAAATCCCCAGAGAGACCTGCCAAAGGGGATGATGTATGCTATATTGATCTGCACTGTACTCTATGTGCTCATCGCACTGGTGCTCACAGGGATGGTGCCTTACAATGAACTTGGGGTTGGTGATCCGCTTGCATTTGTGTTTAGTAAAGTAAATCTCGGTTGGATCAGCGGCATCATTGCCGTCAGTGCACTTTTTGCTATGGCCAGTGTGCTTTTGGTTTTTCAGTTAGGACAACCGCGCATTTGGATGGCAATGAGCAGAGATGGATTGTTGCCGAAGAAATTTGCAGAGGTCCATCCGAAATACAAGACTCCTGGTTTTGCTACTATTGTGACCGGATTCGTGGTCGCTGTTCCTGCACTTTTCCTCAATCTGACTACAGTGACTGACCTTTGTAGTATAGGTACCTTGTTTGCCTTTGTACTGGTGTGCGCAGGAGTTCTGATGCTGGAAGAAAACGAAAATGTCCAAAGGGGAAAATTCCGGATACCCTACTTCAACGGAAGAATCTACATGCCTCTACTCGCCGCTCTGGCAGTCCTGCTCTTATCTTGGTACGGCAAGGATTGGTTGAGCTCTTTTGTAGGCAATGATCCTGAAATCAAGTCAGCTTCTGAACTGATCACAGACCTGAATCAAGGCCAGTTGGAGACCTTCAAGAATGGCCTCTTGACTTCTGATTTAGAGGGCATGAGCAAGAGCGGAGATGACGTCGTTTCATACCTGGAAACGATGCCTCAAGACAAATACGAGCAGCTCCTGAGATCTCAAAACTGGTCCCTTGATACGATACAAAAATCAGGTTGGCAGTTGTTCAAACACAAGATTCCGATGTGGATCTTCATCTTTACATTTGCACTCATGACCTTGCTTTCAGTACTCTACAAGTACAGTATGATTCCCGTCCTCGGCGTATTGAGTTGCCTGTACATGATGGCACAGATTCCTTTGAAAAACTGGATTGGTTTCACAGTTTGGCTGATCATCGGCTTGATCATCTATTTCAGCTATAGCATCAGAAACAGCAAACTCAACAGGGTATCCGCCTGATCTGTCTCGAAGCACAAAGCTTGTCGTCAATCAAATTTGAATACGAGTGCCGGATTAATGGGCCTCCCGTTTTGCCACAGCTCGAAGTGAAGATGAGGACCGTTGGTAAGCGTACCCGTATTGCCTATGATGGCGATCACCTCGCCTGCTTTCACTTGAGCGCCTGTTTTCTTGAGCAGGGCGGAGTTGTGCTTGTAGATGGATACCAGATTGAAATCATGCTGGATGGAGATCATATGACCATTTTCCAGTGTCCAGTCAGATTGCAGTACGGTTCCTGCCAGTACCGCTTTGATAGGGGAGTTTGCAGGCGCGATAATATCGACTCCAAGGTGGTCTTTGTCAGGGCCATATCTGGCTCCTTGAGGGCCACTTAGCGGAGGAAAAAACTTAATATCGGCCAGATCGATCTGACGGATCGTTGCTTTCGCGCCGGAATAAGTACCACTTATGGTGTTGACCTTTTTCAAGGGTTGGCTTTCAAACTCATTGCGCAGTAAGGAGTCTTCTCTGATTCTTTTGACGGGTTGTGCAGATTCCTGAACCAACTTTACATCTTTGGTGATGTCCTTGGAGGTCTGTGGGTTGCCGGTAAGAACTCTTTGGATACCCTCAATATAGACTTCCTGTGCTTTCAACTGCTCTTCAACTTCTGTCAGCTTTTTTTGCAGTTTGGTGTATTCCGGTTGGTAGCTTACATCTCCATATCCCGGAATATATTTTCTCAGGGGGGTGAACACGATGAGTAGCCACAAGAGAATCCCTACGACGAGCAGTATCGAACTCCCCAGAATATAGATATTCAGGAGGGTCAGTTTATATGAAGCAGTTTCTTCAAAAGTCTCCTCATCTCTCAGGATGAGAAGGAAACTTTTTTCCAGGTGGGTCCGAAGTTTATTTTTTAGAGAAGACCATTTGGAAGACATGAGAAATATTTAGCTTTTTTAAAATAAATTTGCCCTGTTTTTAGTTGTACAGTATTGTATTTCAGTAAAAAATAAATCACAAGATTCCGGAATGCAGGACTCAGCAAAGTTCGCCCGACAGAGGAGTGTGATGACTATTTAGCTTCAAACGTATGAAATTTTTGAGAATTGTTGTAGTACTTTCCCTGATCTCCCTGCTTGCCTCAGCCTGTGTGACCAGAAAGAAAAAAGGCGAAGTTTCGGGAATCAAGAAGTTTTATCACAACACGACTTCTTACTATAATGGTTATTTCAATGCCAATGAATTGGTACACGAGACCGTCTTGGCGATGGAACAATCCTACAAGGACAATTATTCCAGAGTGCTTCCTGTATTTCCGTACAATGCGCTGCCCACAGTCGAGTCCCACAAGCCCAATCTTGACAAGGCGATTGAAAAACTATCGGTGGACCTGACTCTCCATAAAGTGGCTCGTTGGGCCGACGATTGCTACCTTTTGCTCAGCAAAGCTCAATACTATAAAAAGGACTACGAGACTGCAGAAAACTCATATCGGTTTCTGCTGGAAACATACAATCCTTACAAGAACAAGACCAGCCTGAAGAAGATAAAAGCAAAGACAGCCAAGCAGAAAAAAGAAGAAGCAGCTGACCGTAAAAAAGAACTCAAAGAGAAAGCCGAAGCCAAAGCCAAGGCAAGAGAAAAAGCCAAAAAGGAGGCTCTAAAGCAAAAGAAAAAAGCAGCCAAAGACAGGAAAAAAGGGATAAAGACCAGCAAACCAACAGTGCCTACGGAGAAGAACACAAAAACAGTCGTCGAAGACAAGATCGAAACACCCAAGCCCGTCAAAGCTAAATCCAACAAAGAAATTACAAATGAAGGCAACTGGTTGGTCAAGCACACACCGGCATACTGGGAGGCATTGATCTGGTCGGGTAAAAACCTGATAGAAAGGGGCAAGTATTATGAAGCCGAAAGATTGTTTCAGGATGCTGAAAAGGATCCTCTGACTCCAACAAAACTGAAGTCGGAACTCTATGCCTCAAAAGCTGATCTGTATATAAAATCCAAAAAAGACGAAATGGCGATTCAGGCATTACAGCAAGCGATTTCCGTCACCAAAAAGAAAAAGAAAAAAGCGAGGTATGCTTATATCGTGGGGCAACTGTACCAGAAGCAGAAAAACTTTGCGGCGTCACAGGAAGCCTTTAACCAATGTCTGCATTTCAAGCCTGATTATTACATGGAGTTCCATGCTCTGTTGAGCAAGTCAGTAAACGAATCAGACCTGGGAGGATCTCAGACAGATATCGCCTCTCAGCTCCAGAAGATGTTGAAAGAAAGTAAGAATGAAGAGTTCTTCAGCGAAATTTACCATTACCTGGCTTTGATCAGTTTGAAAAATAACCAGACAGCTGATGCCATCAACTACCTCAACCAATCGCTCCAGTCACCGCAGATTACCAATGACCTGAAAGCAGAAAACTATTATCTTTTGGCGAATCATTTTTTCGATCAGGAGAATTTTGTTCAGGCCAAATATTATTACGACAGTACACTGAGTTTTATTCCGAAGAATGACGAGCGACGAAAGGATGTTTCTCTTCTGGTTGCCAACCTCAGTGAAATCGCAAAAAACACCGAGGTCATTGTTTTGCAAGATAGCCTTATCCGGATGTCTCAGCTTCCGGTAAAAGAAAAGCGTTCACTTGCGATACAAATGAAAAATGCCAATAAGCCAAAATTGGCAGAAATCCCCGGCCCATCCGGAAAAAAATTCCCGAGATTGGGAAATCGGGTAGAGGATATCGGAGCCTGGGCTGAAAGTGGATTGAACAATATCAACGAACAGAACGAAAAAAATAACTCAAGCAGCGGAAAGCTGAGCACATTTTTTGCCTACGATATCCGTGCAACAAATCGCGGTAGGAGTGAGTTTCAACAATCTTGGGGCAACCGACTTCTGGAAGACAACTGGCGCAGAAGCAACAAAACCAGCTTTAACATAGCCGAAGAAGTCAAGTCCGGAGTCGAAACTACTGAAAACCAGGACAGCTTGGAGGCAGATCTCGCACAGATACTCAATGCTCTGCCGGATACTCCTGAAGAGCTCAGAGAAGCCAACCAAAAGATTGAAGAAGCCATGTATCTGTTAGGCTTGAATTACAGGGACAAAATACACGCCTACCAGAAGTCTAAGGACGCCTTGACAGCATTGTTGAAGAGGTATCCTGAGTCAGTCCACAAAGCAGATGTGTTGTACATACTTTACCTGAATTGCATGGATCTGAATGATGCGGGTTGCGCTAATTCCTATGCTGACCAAATCAAGAGGGAGTTTCCGGATACGCGTTATGGTAAATCATTGATGGATCCGGAATATTCAAAATCACTTTCCATCCGCAAAGATTCCATCGCTGAAGACTATAAAATGGCATTTGAAAATTACAGCAAGTCAAATTACGCTTTGGCTTATGAGCAATTGCAGAGCCTTCAATCAAAAATGAAAGGACCACACCCCTTGCAAGCAAAAATAGCCTTGCTCACGGTTCTCTGCGTAGGCAGTACTCAGGGGAAGGACGTATACATCAATTCACTTCGCGATGTTGTGGCCAATTATCCATCAACTCCTGAAGAGACCAAAGCCAAAGAAATTCTTCGCTTCCTGAAAGGTGACAAAGACGCATTTGTCGAAGTGACAAATCTTACAGAAAATAGTGCAAAATTTACTGCAGAAGATAACGTGCTGCATTTCATCACGATTCAGTTGTACAATCCAAGCTCAAAAGATGAACAGAATATCAAACTTTCAATATCCGACTACAATGTGAAATACCACAAATCAGACAATTTAAAAATGAGTACGGTGCAATTGGATATTGACGACAACAATCCGGTATATCTGATCAGAAAGTTTGAAAGCAAAGATGCAGCGATGAACTATTATCGCAATGTGATCAAAAGAGAATTGGAATATATCAACGGCTTTACAAATTACGAGATCTATGTCATTAGTCAGAATAATTATCGGGAAGTATTGAAGTCCAAATCCTTTAAAGAATACAAACCTTTTTTCGACAAAAATTATTCTATCAAGAAGCCGGAATAATCCAGATGCAGTGGTGAGTTCTGTAGATTATCTTTCTGCAAATCCTGATTAGTATAAGAACTTTTGGATCATGCAGCAGACCTTTGGATTAATAGGCAAATCTTTATCACATTCTTTTTCACAAAAATATTTCAATGATTTTTTTGAAAAAGAAGGGCTGCACGATCACAAATATTTCAATTTTCCTATTGAAGATGAATCCGGATTGGAAGCTTTTCTGTCGGAATACGATCACCTGAAAGGTTTCAATGTTACCATACCGTACAAGACAGCAATTTTGCCTTTTCTGGCCTCGCTGACACCGGAAGCTCAAGAAATCGGGGCCATCAATGCTGTGAAAAATGTGGACGGCAAATGGAAAGGTCACAATACAGACGGACCGGCCTTTTTAGACAGCCTGAGCGATTTTCTACCTCAGGATTTTATGGATTCGGCACTCGTTCTGGGACAGGGTGGTGCTTCGAGAGCAGTACAATGGGCGCTGGCGCAGCGTGGTATCCCTTTTCTGGTGGTCAATCGCGCATCTCCTGACACTGCGCTACAATTGGATCCTTTCTTTCTGAACAGATTCAAACTGATCGTCAACACCACACCGCTGGGGATGTATCCACATACTCAGACCGCAGCATTGTTGCCGTATGAGCTTTTGGATAAAACATTCTATTTCTATGATCTGGTGTACAATCCCGAAAAAACATTATTTTTGAGCTTAGGATCTTTACATCAAGTCCACATCAAAAATGGCCTGGACATGTTATGGAGACAGGCTGCATTGTCGTGGAAATTTTGGACGAAGCTTTAAAATTATGACCGAACCAGGCGAGCCGAATATTGACTTTTTAAATACTGAAATAGCCTTTTCTCACAAGTCAGACAGAGAACTCAGACAAACGCATTATCTGTTCAGATTGATGAACAAACCGAGTTTGGTAAAAATGGGAAGTTTTTTTGGTAATCTATTAGCCAATCTGCCTTTTCATATCGGAGACCAGATCATTAAAGAAACAATTTTTAAGCAGTTTTGTGGTGGTACCAGCCTTCTGGAATGTCAAAAGGTGATCGACAAACTGTATTCAAAAAAAACGCTGACTATACTTGATTATGGTGTTGAAGCAAAGGAGACTGAAGAAGATTTCAAACACACCTTAGATGAAAATCTAAACGCAATAGAATTTGCATATTCAAGTTCAAATGTTCCTGTGATTTCAACAAAACTGACGGGATATATTCCATTTTCTGTGTTGGAAAAAATTCATGCCGGAGCTGAGTTAGACAACTATAGTAAAGTGTGTTTTGAGAGATTGGAAGAGCGCTTCGAATTATTATGCGAGAAAGCTTATGAGCTCGGTGTTTCCATATTTGTAGATGCAGAAGAAAGCTGGATACAAAATCCTATCGACCAGCTGGTTATGAGATGTATGGTAAAGTACAATAAAGAAAAACCAATTTTGTACAATACTTACCAGATGTATAGAAAGGGTAGGCTTGATGCAATGAAGGAAGATTTTGAATCTGCGAAAAAACAGAATTTTATTTTCGGTGCTAAAATTGTCAGAGGAGCCTATATGGAGAAAGAAAGACAGCGTGCCTCACAACTCCAGATAGAAGATCCAATCCAGGTAAATAAGGAAGCTACCGACAATCAGTATAACGATGCGATAAGATTTTGTGTGCAGTTTCCGGAACAGATTTCTCTGGTCAATTCTTCGCACAATTGGGAAAGCAATGCTCTGCAGGTAGAATTAATGAAGCAGAACAATATTCCTGTAGACCATCCTCATATGAATTTCTGCCAGCTGTACGGCATGAGCGACAATCTCACATTCAATTTAGCTGCACATGATTATATTGTGGCCAAATATGTTCCTTATGGCCCCATAAAAGATGTCATCCCTTATCTCATACGTCGTGCTCAGGAGAATAGCAGTGTGACCGGTGACATGAGCAGGGAATTAAAATTACTGGACAGCGAAATGAAAAGAAGAGGGCTCATCAAATAATGACTTGTAAATTTATTAAACGAAATAAAATGATATCGATGAAAAAAATTGTATTTCTATTTTTTCTTGCATTATTAGTCAATCAAACTTCCCAAGCGCAGAAAGTTTACGCATGGATGGACGCAGGTCTCAAGGGAGGTTATGGTTTGACCGGCTTATTGAACTCAAATCTTTTTGATGACAAAGACTACGAACATCACTTGAATGGAGGCTATTCTATAGGAGGGAAGGTAGGTTTGTTCTTTGGTTTGTACAATGGTATTACTATTGATGCATTATATTCAGGATTTAACCAAAAGTTTGATTACCTGAAATCAAATACCAGATACGATCACAAAATTTCCTGGAATAATATAGACCTCGCTTTGCTCTACAGAATGCAAAAAGATGGTGTTTATGTAGAGTTAGGTCCGCAGTACTCTTTGGTCCAGAAAGTTAAAAATAATGATCCCAACGATCCTAATACCGATGTGACAGACTATTACAACAAAAACTATCTATCCGGAGTATTTGGCATAGGAGGATATTTGTTCAACTATGAAACTTTCACTACTATGATTGGATTGCGCATGGGCTATGGATTTGGAGATATGATTAATGCTGATGGAAAAGCAGCTAAATATCCGACACCAAATCAGGTAGCACAATATTCATCTAAATCGACAAATGCGGCTTTCGTTCAAATCATGATGGAAGCGAATTTTGCCTTGGGTTTCTATGGAAAATCTTCTTGTAGCAAGAGAGCTACGATTTTCAGTTTCTAATCAGAAGATCAATTTATTTATATAGAAAAGGTCGTCATAGTTTGACGACCTTTTTTCTTGATGTGATTTTTTTGTCGCTTATATCCGGATGATACATTCAATTTGTTGCGCATCAGATCCTCATCTGTAATATTTGGATTATGTCCTAAAGTGTTTGCCCACAACAAATTTCTACTGCAAAAAACAGATTTAATCGATATTCTGAGATGTCACCACTTTCTGTGATGTGCGTTTGAATAGTAGGACATAACCAAATGCTGTGAGAATACATAATCCACACACACACCACCACAAAAAATTGAAGCCATAGTGATCTGCGATCATAGAACCTGTCAATGGTCCAACCACATTGGCACCTGCGAATGCGAGTACGTACAGTGAGGCATACTGCCCCAGATTGCTTGGGTGAGCGCGATTGAGCATATAACCCATCATAAATGGCATCGTCAGGATTTCTGCAGCTGTAATGATGATCGACGAAATCAATGCCATAGCAAATAAATTTGTAAACACAAAATTCAATATGATGAATGAAATTCCCATCAGAATGGTGCCTATAAAAATATAAGCTTGATAATTGTTTTTTTGAGAAAGCTTAAATACGATGACCATTTCAAATATAGCTATCAATAGTCCGTTGAGTGCCATCACCCAACCAATTTGATGTTCTCCTAATACATAAATTGTTTTTAAAAAAACCGGAAGTGTACTGAATAATTGAAAAAAACAAATTGCATACAAAAACTTCAATAGCACAAATATCAGGTAGTCAGAGTCTTTCCAAACTGAATTCACCAATCCTGTTTCATCAGATTTTTTTTGTCGCTTTCCTTCTTCTGTTCCCTTTGGTAAAAAAATCATGGCAAAACCGGCTGCGACCAGATTCGTTGTGCCATCTACCCAAAACAACCATTGATAATTGTGGGCTGCAATCCATCCTCCGATGCTGGCACCTACTGCCCATCCCAGATTGACGGAGAGACGGACCAATGATGAAGACCGTGTGCGATTGGTCTCGTCACTGTACGATCCTATGGCTGCCATATTTGCCGGTCGGAATGCTTCATTGATTGCAGATAATAGGAAGGAAAACAGGCAGATCAACTGGTAGTTTTTTAAATAACCTAGGAAGATGAAAAAGATGCCTCCGGCAAAAAGTGATCCGATCATCACTTTGCGGTGTCCGATATTGTCTGTTAATTTTCCACCTGCAAAAGAGCCCACGATTGCACCCAGTCCAAAACACATCAAAACAACTCCTGCCTGAGATAGTGTCGCACCCAACTTTTGGGTCATGTACATGGACATAAAAGGCAATACCATGGTCCCACTGCGATTGATCAATTGCAGCGCAGAGAGCAACCACACGGTGGATTGCAACCCACCAAAAGAATCCTTGTATATACCAATTGTGCGTTGGAGCATAAAAAATGAGCAAATGGATTTATAAAATCCAAGCTTTAAAGTAAAACACAAGGAATAATGCCCGGACTATCCAAATTGTTACAATGAGTATGTATTTTTTTAGTCGGGATTAACTGAGCCTACCATGTAATTCGGAGTTGTACGAAGTAATTTAATTTCGCAGAAAATCCTGAATTCAATGCAGTTGATTCTGGCGAAAATTCAAAGAGGGCGGCATGGTTGGTCTCAAAATGAAATCAGATGCCATGTAATCAATGAGGATGCAGGGTGTTGTAATTTCATCCATTCTATATTTTCAAATTAATTGTCAGAATGATTAAGCGAATTTGCTATCAAAAAAAAATGCGTGAGTGAACCCACGCATTGAACCGACTTTCATTCGGTAATTTTATTGTTATCCAAATTTGGATGAGCCGCGCTTCAATTGTCTGGAGTGTCCGAAAAATTATCGCTCATTTGCAGACATTTCAATAGTTGGTACAGCCTCTTTGTCGGAACACAAAACCACCATGAGATTGCTGATGAGGTTTACTTTCTCTTTATCATTCCAACTGGCTAATTTTTTATTGTCCAATTGAGTCAAGGCACCATCTACCATTCCCAGTGCACCTTCAACAATTTTGTACCTGGCAGCGACGATAGCTTCAGCTTGCTGCCTTTTGAGCATAACGGCAGCTATTTCCGGAGCATAAGCGAGATAGCCTATACGAGCTTCCAAAACTTCAATACCTGCAATATTCAGGCGCTCTTGAAGTTCTTTTTCAAGCTGTTCATTGATCTCCTGGTGTCCCGACCTAAGCGTGATTTCGTCATTATCATCAATATGATCGTAAGGATAAATACCAGCAAGCTTTCTTACTGCAGCATCTGTTTGCACCCTGACGAAAGACATAAAGTCTGTTACTTCAAAAGCTGCTTTGAACGTATCACGTACTCTCCACACCAAAATGACACTGATTTGGATCGGGTTACCTCTTTTGTCATTGACCTTCAACCTTTCGCTATCAAAGTTATTGGCACGAAGTGTTAGTCTTTTCTTGAAGAAAAATGGATTTGTCCAAAAGAAGCCGTCTTCTTTGATAGATCCCACATACTTTCCAAATAAGGTCATGACGACCGCATTGTTTGGAGAGATTATAGTAAATCCAAGCGTGATAATACTCGCAGTTACACCTAAAATAACCCATAGAATAGGGTTTTGAAAAATAAAGCCTGCCGCCAACAAGGCGAAAACTAAGAATAGCACAAGCCAACCGTTGATTGCTTTGAAAATTTTTTCTTTCATGTGAATTGTTTAATATTTCAATACATTTGAAATATAAGAATACTAACGAATCAGATCAAAAATAGATTCCTCTTCGCTTTCAATTCATGCAAGAAAGCAGCTAATTGTTCGACCAAAATTCAGAAAAAACCGACTAGAATTAGTTTGGTTTGGAAGTCCCACGGATGTCGATCACGTCGGTTTTCGGGATCTGGATTTTACGTATGCGAAGAGCATCGGATTCTGCAAGGATATAAGGATACTGAGCCCAGTAGCCACAGCTCAATATTTTGTTGCAATATTCCAAAGCTTTGTCGTTTTTCTTTTCGATCATGGCTTTCACCACCAGAGCATAAGCCTTGATGAGCCACGGTCTGGCTTCTTCGGAGGAATGTGGCATTTGATCTAAATCCACAAGGTCATCTTCTGCAATATCTCCTTTCCAATATAACAAAGCATCCAGATAAGGCTTGAAGGGTGGTAGGGTCTGCTTTGATTTGTCCACAGTAGCCATCACTTCCTTAGCTCCTGTTTCGTTCCCTGAGCGCGCATAATTTTGATACTGGTAATAATAGGATACTGTCCATAAATCCGGATTGGTGGAAAAATCGCCACACACTTCATACATCTTATCAGCGCTGTTGAGTTCTCCGGCTGCTTGGTAGCTCATCCCCATGCCCTGATAGTTCAGATAATGCAAGGATGGATTGAGTATAGAATCAATACCTGTCAACCTGACGAGTCCTTTATATCCCTGTTGAGTTTCCATTAATTTAGCGGCTTTCCAGAAGTCTGAGTTGGCTTCTGCAAACTGGCGTCCCTTTATTTTTGCCTCACCTCTCCAATAGAATACGTCTGCAGTGTTTTCAAATTTTGCCGCAGCTTTGTCCAAAATTGAAATTGCATTTTCAACATGTCCGTCCGCTAAATAGGATTTTGCGTATTCCAGATATCTTGTGACATCATTTAGACCTTGTAAATATCTGGTCCTTGTGTTCGATATTGCAGCATCATTTTTGGCTTTAATTTCTGCGGGTTCATTCCACTCCATAAGCTTTTTGCCATCCAGAGTCATCGAATAGGCTTCACCTGATCTTGCAGGGTCGGTCGCTTCCGGTGGCATTTGTTGAGCTCCTTTTGGATCATTCTTACATGCACTGATCATCAAAATAATCGCTAGGAGGGACAATATCACTTTATTCATAATATCTATTTTTGAACACACAAAATTGGGTTTATTTTAATTCATCATCAGTTTTGGACAGAGATATTAACAAATACTTAATGTGTATGCAATCTAACTTTGATCCCCGGGACGCTTTTACACAAAAAGTTCTGATACCAGATGATCAGCAATATATTTTCCTTTGCGGGTAAACCTAAATACCTCTCCCTCACGAAGTAAATAGCCGTCATCAACCAATTGATTGAGATTATTGAGGAGAGAGCCATAATGAGGACTTCCATTCAGTGGCTCAGTGTTCAATCCATCTTTCGTTCTCAATCGCAACATAATGTGTTCATTCCACCTGGTGTCATCTGTCATTTCTTCAGCTTGCCTGGTATCCAAACCGGATTCGACAGCATTCATGTACAATGCGTTATTTTTGAGAGATTCGTATCGTATTCCATCTACAAAAGAATGTGCAGATGGGCCAAATCCAAAATACATACTCCCATTCCAATAATTCGAATTATGTAATGATCGAAATCCTTTTTTTGCGTAATTGGAAATTTCGTAATCCTCAAAATGGTTTTCAAAACAGAAATCAAGAATTTCATCAAATTGATTGATTTGAAAATTCTCATCCGGTGGTAAAGATTGTCCCTTCTTAATATCATAAGCCAGTTTCGTATTCTCCTCAATAGTCAATGCATAAGCCGAAAAATGTGGAACTGATAAATCATTCATGATGGACAAATTGTAAGCTAAAGAAGAAGGCTGAGCGTGGATCAATCCATAAATCAAATCAATGCTCAAATTATCAATTCCCTGGTCTTGAGCTTGTAATATAGCTGTCCGAGCTTGATTTGAATCATGTATTCTGTTCATCCAAACTAACTCTTCCTGCACAAAAGACTGTACACCGATGCTGAGTCGATTGACTCCTAGCTGTCTCCAGAGTTTAAGTTTATTGCCATAGATGTCGTCCGGATTTGCTTCAAATGTAAACTCCTGTACATCGGACCAGTTTACATATTGTGAAATCTTGTCCAGTAATGAATTCAGTTCAAATTCGTCAAGAATCGAGGGAGTGCCTCCACCAAAATAAATAGTCCGGAATGCAATTTGATCGCGGTTGGATAAGCAATTTTGAATTTCTTTCGTTATACAATCTATCATTCTTTTGCGGTAAGACAGATTTGTAGAAAAATGAAAATTGCAATAATTACATTTACGACGACAAAATGGTATATGCAGATAAAGCCCCGCTTCAATCATGATGTGCAAATGTAAGTATTTACTTGCGTTTCTTCTGACGTGTATTCATCTCAATCTGTTTGCACAGCCATTGGTTTTGGAACAGCATGTCCGAGATCAAAATAAAGTAAGTTTGTCCAAAATTTATTTGGTATATTCAGATAGCGTTCAATTGGTTCAATCATTGCAATCTAAATATCTACAATTGTTGAAGGAAGGTTACTTGTCAACAGGGATGGATCTCAGTTGGAAGACAAAGGATACAGCTGTAGTACTTTATTCTCTGGGTAGCAAGGTGCAGAATATAAAATTTGTAGTGCATGCAACGGATAGTTCAACACAATTTCCAGAATTAAACTCAAATCATCATCCGATTGATGTACAAAAAGTAGAGTATGAAATTTTATCATATATCAAGCGGAATTCAGAAGTAGGTTACCCGTTCAGTGTAATCAGGACAAATACTCTGATGTTGTCAAATGATTCTCTGCAGATGGAGATATTTATAGACAAAGGCAAAAAAGTAAATTTCAGTAGATTGTACCAGAAACCAAAAGAATTATTGCGAGAGAAATATTTAAACTACGAATTGGACTTTCATTATCAATCCATTTTTGATCAATCTAAATTGTCACAAATGGAGAAGAAAATTCGCCGATTACCATATCTGGATTTAGATCATTCTCCCCGTTTATTATTTTTTGGAAGTCAGGCACAGGTCTGGTTATATTTGAAGAAAAAACCTTCAAATAAATTGAATGTCCTCCTTGGATTAGTCAGGATAAATTCTCAATCGACTCAGAAATATAAATTGGCAGGAGAGGCAGAAGTTGATTTATGGAATTCATTGAAACTTGGTGAAGAAATTTATCTCAAATATGAGAATCTCGATCCTGCAACCAGTCAGTTTTATAGCTTTTTTGATTTTCCTTATATTCAAATACTACCAATTGGAATTGCGTATTATTTCAAAATGATAAAAAATCAGGAAAATTTCTTGTCCCTTGAACATGATGGCCGTGTTCAACATAAATTCACAGGGGATTTATTGCTCGGGATGAATTATAAATTTTTACAATCATTCATCATCCAGGCAGATAGTAGCTCAATCATTCAATCTGGGAGACTGCCGGATCAACTGGACTTTGTACAGAGATTAGGAGGATTTTTTGCTAAACAGAATTTATTAGACGACATCAGATATCCAGGAGAAGGATGGAAATGGAATTTTGGATTGCAATTGGGAAGAAAAAATTATAAGCTACCACTCGCCCTGAATAAATATCTGGAAGAAAATGTACAGTTAATGCATGAATTGGATAGCCTGCAGCAAAACAAATGGAACATTGTAGCTGATATTTCGGGTGAATATTTTCATCCCTTGTATAAAATTTTCGTTTCCAGATCAGCGATCAAAGTCAAATACCATTATTCAGCTCAAAACCTGAGATCTAATGAGCTATACCGCGAGGGCGGCTTCAATTCCATCAGAGGTTTTAATCAGGGAGAATTGTGGCTGCAAAATTATGCATGGTTGTCCCAGGAAATCCGATTCAAACTGGACAGAAAAAGTTTTTTACAATGGTTTGTTGATTATATGTTCGCACAAACTCCATTACAAGAATCTTTGATCTCAAGGAATTACTTTGGTACAGGCATTGGTATGCAATTCGGGACAAAGGTTGGCGATTTTACATTTCAATTTGCCTGGGGAAAGTCAGGATCTCAGCCTTTGCAGTGGGATGCGATAAAAGTACATTTCGGATATTCAAATTTTTTTTAGAGCCAGGGTCCATTTACAAAGCGGATGGTTATTCCATTGATAATTATAGTAGGCTTGAGATTGAGGTGAAAAACCTTGTATAAATTGTCTTACTCCGGGTAATTCTGAACCTTCAAAATCAAAAATCAAATTGCTCTTTGAATTCCGTTTGATCACCTGATTGATCAGTTGGGCCATGGCATGCGACCTCATTCCTTCCGAGCTGCTCACAGGTATCAGATAAACAATTCGATGATTGTCACGAATAAAAAAGCAGGCAGCCAAACATGATCCAGCAGATATATTGGAAATAAAGCCGCTATCATGCCGTAGATGAAAATGAATCAGTTTTTCGAAAAATTGCCGATCCAATATTTTTTTTTGGATATTTTGGTTTCTGTTCGAAAAATAAAAATCTATAAACGCAGCAACATCCATATTTTCTGAGTATTCAAGATGATCACTTTTTGCAATTGCTCTCCGGTGATGCGTGTTGAATCTGGAGTAGATTTGTTCGTAATCAGATTGAATCGGAATTATAAAATTTGTTTTTTGAGCTAAATGTACTTGAGTAGGAGTAGAAATTTCCGCATCTAGTGATATGGATCCACATGAAAAATGATTCATAAGAAAAGCAAGAAGCTTATCCTTTTCTTCTGGTGTGCATTGTTCGCTAATGAAATATTTTTGAATAAATAATTCCTGAATCAATTTATTCAGAAACAGTAATTTTTTACTATGAAGAGGTAGAATGATTTTGCTGTGAGCTGCCTGTATGAAAATGGAGTTTGTCTTATATAACATATGCATATTTGCATTATGTTCAAAAAAATCGGAATCGTATGAGATGTCTTCCTTGTGAATAATTTTCCACATTGGGCAAATTATTTGTTTTTAACGGAAATAGATAGGCCATCACGAATTGGTAGGATGATGCTTGTCCAGTCTCTGTCCGCCACTCTGCTTTGATTATACGAATCCAGGGCCTGAGCTGAAGCATTTTTATTTTCTTTGAGAACTTCAGCATAAAGTAGTACATTGTCAGCGATAACCACTCCACCGGCTCTGACTTTGTTTTTGACCATTGAAAAATATAATGGATAGTCTTGCTTGACTGCATCAACAAAAACCAGATCCCATACATTTTCCATCTGTGGCAAAATTTCCTCAGCAGGATCTTTGTATCTGATGATATTTGAAAAATATGGAGACTTTGATGCGACATTCATGATCAACTCATCATAATCCCTGCATGGATCGATGGTATGTACATTACCGTTGACTTCCAGCCCTTCTGCAAGACACAGCGCACTGTAGCAAGTAAATGTACCGATTTCCAAAATATTTGTCGGCTTGATCAACCGGCTGATGACGGACAACAATCTGCCTTGATAATGACCTGATATCATCTGTGGTGAAAGTGTGGTGAGATGAGTTTGCCTTTCCAACTCATGCAATACCTCGTCTTGTGGCGATGTATTTTTATCGCAATAGTCGAGTATCTCAGAAATTTGATTTATGAAATTCAATTTTATAATTTTATCTGATCAAATTAATTTCCCCGCTCAGAATCCATTCCTGCAGAGGATGTTTTGCTTTAATGACATAAACAAATACTGCCGGATTGAGCAGAGCACCTTTATAAGTTCCATTCCAACCATCTTCAGGCACATTGATTTTTGCTTCACTTGTTCTGAATACTAAACCTCCCCATCGATCGTAAACTTCAAATAATTCAATCTGGATTTGTTCATTCCCCTGAGGGTAGAAATAATCATTGATTTGATCGCCATTTGGAGAAAAAATATTTGGTATACTGATAAACGCTTCCTGATTGATTTTTATGTTGATCTGCGTTTGGTAAGTACAGCCATTTGTATCGGTGACCGTCAGATAAATCGTTTCATCTTTTGTTCCAGTAACTACAGGTGACCAGCAATTTTCACAGGAGAGTTGATCAGAAGGGGACCACAGGATATTTACAAATGCTGTGGAATCCGAAGAAGACTGAATTTGAATTGTTTTCTTTTCATCTAAAGATAAGATAATTTCATTTCCCAGCGCTACTTTGTGTCCCAGTATATCTTTGATTTCTATTTGCCTGGAGAAACTACAACCATTGGCATCTTGAATGACCAATTCATAAATTCCCGCAGGTAGGTTTTCAAATAACGCAGAGTTGGAAAATGATTTTCCGCCATCGATTGAATACAGTAAAGGCTCAGTTCCACCTATAATGTCTTTGAATTGAATTGACCCAGTAGATTTATGGCAGTAATTATCCTCCTGGGTGAGTCCGATATTCTTAATATTGTTTGTATCTTTTTTGATGTCAACGGTGATAAGTGTAGAGCAACCATTTTGTGGGTCTGTTGCAATGCACAAATATGTACCAGTATCGACCGTAGAAAACCGATCGCTATTCGAAAGGAAAGATTGAGGTCCACTCCATGCATATTGCGTATTCGACTTATCCGAACTCATTAGGACGAATGCACTATCTCGTTGACAAGAAATATCTTGCTTTGCAATTTTCAAAACTGGTCCGGAAGTATCTGCTGACAAAACCACCTGCTCTACCAATCTGCACCCTGCAGCATTTGTAATACTGACTGAATAGATTCCGGGAATGGAAATGATCGGATTTGATATATTGGATTGAAATCCTCCAGGGCCCATCCAACTGAACTGCAAGTTTTTTTCAGTGCTGATTGGATTAATTTGTTGCTCTTTAATTAGGCAATTGATACTCGTATCCGGAATTTGAACTTGAGGTAGCTTCCTAATGTCATTGATAAAGATGGAATCCGACACAGAACAACCCCATTGATTGGTGATAATATATTTATACCAGCCACCACCGTTTGCTCGTGTGGTGCTGTCTTTGATAATAATATTTCCTGGTGTCGTCCAGTAATAATCCGTCAGCAATTCTCCTGCAAGTCCGGTGATTTGAATTCCATTATTTATACAATTAATGACTGTATCTGATTTGATGATAAACAACTCGCTCGCTTTTTTTCTAAGAAAAACTTCTATCTGTTTTTCAGATACACAACCATTTGCGTCAATCACTTTTAGAGTATAAATGCCCGGAGAATCAACTACCGGATTTCTTAGTCTGGAAAAAAATCCAGGTCCACTCCATTCAAAACTTACGCCATTTGTGGCGGATCCTCCCTGAAGAATGACTTGGGTTCTATTGCAAGTCAAACTGTCGTCAAAGGCAAATATGTCCGGCAATTTATCTTTTTGGAATACAAAAATGGAATCCGTTTTTTCACAACCGTTCAAGCCAACAACTTTAATAAAATACCATCCGGAATCCGTTACCGGAGTTTTGGCTTGTAATGAGGAAAATCCTCCAGGACCGCTCCATTCTATACTTTCGTACAGTTGCGCTCCACGCAATTCGATATAAGCTGTTTTGCCGCATGAAATCGTATCCGCTGATGTGAAAATAGGGGCTATATTTCTGTCCTCAAAAACTGTAAATTGGTAATTATTTTCACAACCGTTTTTTCCTGTAATTTTCAATTGATAAATGCCACCCTTGTTAATTCCTGGATCGGCATTTGAGCTGCTAAAACCGCCTGGTCCATTCCATTCAAATACAAATTGAGTACTATCTCCAACGAAATTCACCGGAGCAATTAACCTCTTGCAATCGATACTATCAAGGCTCAATAGGATGTCCGGTTTGATGGTATCTGCATTTACCCGGATACTATCAGTTTGAGAGCATCCATTCAATGCCGTAACTACAACTTTATAGATACCGGCTTGCATTACAAATTCAACACTATGGTTTGCAGAAAACTGAGAAGGACCTGTCCAAACGATAGAACTTGTATCATTTTTTTGTTCGGTAATACTGATGCGTGAATTAGATCTCCTGCAAGTAATCGTGTCAGCTGTCAGACTGATGAGGGGATGAGCGGTGTCCACTGAAATATTCACCGATTTATTGATTAAACATCCATTTTTTCCTTCTACGAATAAAATATATTCACCCGGATCCAGTACCGGAAAACTATCCAAATCTCCTATGATTCCATTTGGGCCCATCCATTCTTTCTTGGTACCTGCAGTGTTGCTCCCACCTGAAATGAGTACCTGCTTCCGAATACAATTGAGCGTATCATCTTTACTGACAAAAATGTCAGGGACATCAGCGGACTTCACAATGAAAATAGAATCTTCACCAACACATCCATCATTACTTAAAAAATGAATAAAATACCAGCCTGAATCTGAAACTGTGGGCTCCATATCATAGGACAGAAATTGGTTTGGTCCTGTCCATCTTGCCTGACCTGTGAGTGGTACGATTGCAAATATTTTAACACTCAAGTTCAAGCAATCAATGGTATCTGCCACCAGGTCAATCAGGATATTGGACTTAAAGTCGAGTACATAAAAAGAATCTTTTGTTATGCAGCCCGAACTGTCTCTTGCAAAAACATAATAAAAACCCGTGTCCCTCACAACTACGAATGAAGTATCTGAAATTTTTGAGCCTTTGTGATACCAACTGAAATCAGGTTTGCTGAGTTGATGCGTCACTTTTAGTAAGGCACTGTCCTTCGAACAGCTGATCGTGTCTCCTTTGATGGCTAGAGCTCCTGAAGACCTAAAATCTTTTACTGTCACCTTGCCTTTGGTTTCGCATCCATATTGATCCGTGACCAATACTTCGTAATCGCCTTCTTGAGTTACATCATTCACAGGATCACTACTGAAATAATTATCGGGTCCTGTCCAAATGATATCCACAGGATTTGTGGCTGAGCGCACTTCGATCCTTGCAGTGGGTTTAGCACAAGAGAGGTCAGTGTTGGTAAGTATGATATCGGGTGGAAGGACATTGCCATCTACAGTGATGCTTTCCTCTTTTTCACAACCGTTGGGTCCTTTTATTTTCAAAGTGTATGTTCCCGGAGCATCGATGACCGGATTCAAAGTGTTCGCTCCGGAGAGGATCACGCCATCTTGAGTAGTCCACTCATAGCTTATTCCAGGCCCCGAAGAAGAGCCTTGACCATTAAGTCTCAAAGGCCTATTTCTGCAGTTGATCTCTCCAGGATCCTGTAGGCTAATGTTGAGCTTGAATACCTCCACTCTGACTTGATCTTTTTCAACACAACAAGCTTTCATAGTGATATCATCTATAGCGCAAATGTTTCCTAGTCCGCCACTGGTTGTATTTGTCAGGCAAATAGTGGCCGAGGTGGCAGCTCCGGAATTCCACATCCCGGTAAATTCATCCCAACTGCATATACCTCCTGAAGTAGCCTTTGACCCGACTACAGTGTTGTTGATTTTTAGTTGTATAGTTGGTGTAAAGAAAAAATTGAGCACACTCATCAACCAAAAACTGAGTTTGTAATCAGTGTTTGGACTTACCGGTATGGTTTGGCACCAAAAGGTGGTGCCTGAACTTCCATGGATGACCAAAGAATAAGTCCCCCGGGTGTCACAACCAAACTGTGCAGATATCGCGGGATAGTCTATGATCGTGTAATTGTTGGCGTAATTGGTTGCGATCTGAACAGCGTCGGGCACATAGACGTAATTGGTTAATCCAGGAGCTATAGATCCATTTTCAAAATCCCCATTATTGATCAGATTGTCTGAAGTTGCCATTGCGGTCAGCGTATAAGTTGTGGTCATAGACGGAGAAGCAGTGGGCTTTAAAGCAGTAGGATCATCCAAACCATCAGCTGGAGTCCACTCAAAACTAAAATTGGAGCCACTCACGTCTCCATCGAGCATCTTCCCTGAGCCTTCACACACGGTGATATCAGGTCCTGCGTTGACTACCAGATTGCAGGGATTAAGCATCGAGGCATTTGCCACAATAGTAGGCTTACTCGAAAGCGTTTGGCCAAACAAAAAACTGCCGGAACAAATAATATAAATATATATTAGATAATATTTGTTATGTAAAATATTGTATTTCAATTAGTTGGTTTTATTATTTTTACATTCTGCATAAAAATAATGACTAGCAGGTAGTTTGAGGTAGAATGGGTCTAAAAATATTATTTACCACCTACAACCAAATAGGAATTTACAGCCCAAGAGAACATTCAAAAAAATAAAACTCAGCTTACTTACAGATGCAGATTGGCCTTTCTTTGGAGCAATTCTTCTTCACTTTCCCGATGAGCGGGGTCTGGTACACAACAATCTACCGGGCAAACAGCAGCGCATTGCGGCTCGTCATGAAATCCAACACACTCCGTACACTTTGAGGGGACGATAAAGTAATATTCGTTGCTGATTGGCTTTTGTTTGGAATCGGCATCAACCACTCTTCCATCCACAAGAGTATATGGTCCCCGAACCGTGTTACCATCTGATAGGGCCCAATCTATTCCACCTTCATAAATTGCATGATTTGGGCATTCTGGCTCACACGCTCCACAATTGATACATTCTTCTGTGATTATAATAGCCATAATGCAAGCCAAACATCAAAATCTATCAATATGTTCTTCAAATCGAAGAAATTGCACCAACCGCTCTGATCTAAGTGCGTTCCTTGGGAATCGTCGAACCATGCGGATCACGCGATGGATATCCGAGTTTTTTATCTACTTCTTGCAGAATTTCGTCAGGTAGATAATGCTCATATACCTCTGCTTCAGAATGAATTTGATCTTCGTCAAGCCCTAATTCATCAACCAAAAATGTTTCCCACAATCTATGTGCTCTGATCAATTGATTAGCTCTTATTTTGCCTTCTTCCGTAAGTTTGATTTCATTATTTTCCCAGATCACTAATTTCCTTTTTTGTAAAACATTGAGCCACTTATCCAGCTTTTTTTTTGAATGCCCTGTCAAAGATTGAATGGTCTCCGGAGAGACATGATCAAATTCAAGTTTATATAAATTTTTGACAATATCTTCAATGATGACCCTGTTTTCTACCTGCCTTCTGATCCACCAACGAGAGAATAGTCCTTTTCCCGGTGCAGCCACTACGATCATGAGATAGAATAAAGTCGTCACTACAGCCATAGAAGGTCCGGGAGGAAAGTTGAACTGAATCGCAATGATGAGTCCACTGATGGATGATAAAATACCAATAATAGCAGACAATAGAATCACCCTGGGCAATTGGGTGGCTAGAAGCAGGGCAGCAGAAGCAGGCGTAACGAGCATAGCTACCACGAGAATCACACCAACACTCCTCAATGAGGCCACGACAGTGATAGCCAGCAGGAGCATCAATAGGTAGTGTATTTTCTTGGGATGAACTCCCATAGTCCTGGCAATGGTGGATTGAAAACTCACTACAAATAATGTTCTGTAATAGATGGCAATCACCATCAGGACCGCAATGGCCATTATCAAACTCGCAACAAGATCCTGAGGTGAAACAGCCAATATATTTCCGAATAAAAAATCTTTGAGATCCAAATGAACTCCTTGCCTGTGACTCAAGGCAGAAATGCCTATCACACCTAGTGAAAACATCATCGTGAATACAATACCGATGGCTGCGTCATTTTTAACCTTAACCTTATCCTGTAACCATGTGATCAACAGTGCACACAAAAGACCTGAAATAACAGATCCTGCAAAGAATGCAGATGTCGAGTATCCAAAAAATACAAAAGCAACAACGATGCCCGGCAAAACTGCATGAGACAAGGCATCTCCAATCAAAGACATATTTCGAAGCACTATGAAACAACCCAAAACACCACAAACACCTCCTACAAGAATAGCTGCGACAAAAGCTCGCAATCCCGCATCCAGAATAAAAAAGTCGTAAATATTCATATCGGATTAAGGCTTATTTTTTTTGCTGATCAAAAGAATTTTATTTGAGTAAAGAATCAAATTAATTTTGATATAACATACTTGCTCAAATCATAATTTTGAGATCTAACATTTACGCATCGTTAAATGTTGTAAAGTAAATCCTATAAGAAGTCAAGCTAATTTAAATTCACGACCGAAATTTATTCAAGCTTAATTTCTGCGAACTGTGAGACGGGAAATCTGGATTAATGCGGCGTTTGGGTACTGTCTGTCAATGGCTTTGCATTGGGTTTAAGGAAATTTTTGAAAAAATCAATTCCCTCAGGGGAGATCTTTGAAGATCCAATTCGTTGACCATTTTTAATCCATATATACGAATTACAGTTTCCAGAAAAGTAAACTTCGGCGTCATATGAATTTTCACCATTCTGAAGGAAAACGACTCTTCCATCTGCGGGACAAGTTCCATCGAATTCGCCTTTTTCGTCTTGTGCAAAGGAAAGTACGTATTGCACCGCCTGAGGATTGTCGAAACTCATGCTGACATTGACATTCTTCTTCAATGAAATCAAGTCAATACTGGTTACTGTCTTGGTCAATTCAGTGATAATATCTTGAGAAATCATCTCAGGCGCTGAGTTTGCAGCAGATTTGTTACTTGATTTTAAACCTTCTTTACAAGAAAATGCGATCATCATCAACAAAAACAAATAAGTAATCCGTGACATAGGTTTTGTAATTAATTAAATTGATAATTCAGCGTCAAAGATAAATAATAACTGATCATTTTTCTTTCAACGTTATTGATGCTGTATCGGTATACAGGTGTCAAAGATCTCGTATATCTCAAACCCATCCCGAAATTTTTGTGGTAAAAATATTCCACCCCTGCCAGCCAACTGATGTCGTTGGTTTTAAAATCCTCATCTATATTGTTGAATGCATCAGCAGAAAACAATCTGCCTAATGATAGTCCTCCGTCAAACTTCATACGATAATAGCTGTTTTCTTCATCTTTTGATTTCCAGTCTTTAAGGCTAAGGATCAATGGTACTTCCAAATACCTTAATGCGATATTGACGGGATATTGATTGGGCGTAGACTTAGAACCTCGTTGGCTGTACATAAACTCTATCTTAAAGTCCAGGTAGGATTTAATTCTGGCGGTTCCATATACACCCCCGCAAATTCCCAAACGATTGAAACCCGCTACATCATCGCCGTCAATTTGAGAAAAATTCCCTCCTGCTTTGATGCCTCCGCCAAATCTTTGCGAAAACAACTCTTCACTGAAAAGTAGAAAAACCAATGAAAGTAGGGCGTATTTGCCGGTTTGATTCATATTATTTGTATTAGTAGAGACAAAAGTAAGGCGTCAGGTCAACTTCCCCCAGAATCTTTATTGCAGGATTCAAACATTAAAGAATCTAACATATTTAATTTTTTTTAATGCTTGCTTTGGTATACCTTTACCGCGACGTCCTGTTATTTAGAACGTTTGGAATCATGAAATATACACGTGCCAATCTGAAGAAATTAGAAGAGTTGTGTAGCCTTTTGGGCTACAAGGTAAGATACGAGCAAGGTCACTTCCAATCCGGCTATTGTAGGGTAGAGTCTCGTAAAATATTGGTGGTCAACAAATTTTTTGACGTGGAAGGTAGAGTGAATTGTCTGATAGATCTGATTCCGGAACTGCCCACTGATGAAAAAGCCCTCGATGAAGGACAGTTGAAGTTTTACAAACAGGTAATTCGTTTTGAAAAAGAAAAGATCCCAGAACTGTTAGAGAGTTGAAACTAAAAATCTTAGGTACCGGTACATCACAAGGAGTCCCGATCATCGGGTGTAATTGTGAGGTATGTACCAGCTCGGACCCTAAAGATAAAAGACTCAGAACAGCAGCTCAGATCACTTCAGAAACGAGCAGAATCCTCATCGACATTGGCCCGGACTTTAGACAGCAAATGCTTGCCATGAAATCCGCATCAGCAATTGATGGTATATTAATCACCCATGAACACAGTGATCATACTACCGGCATTGATGATATCCGACCGTTCAATAAGTTCAGTCCCCATTCGATACCAATTTTTGCTGAAGATCCCGTAATAAAAGATCTTAAATTGAGGTACAGATACATTTTTTCTGACCATCCATATCCGGGTGGCCCTCGCTTGGAACTAATGCCTGTAGATGTAGACCAACGCTTTACAGTGGGAGATATTGTAGTCAAGACCTTTCGAGTCTGGCACGGAACCCTGGGTATACTGGGTTTTCAATTTGATAAATGCGCTTATATCACTGACGCCAGCCGATTGGACGAAGGTGTCATAGACAGTCTGAAAGGAATTTCTGTATTGGTTATCAATGCTCTTCGTTATCAGCCTCATCCCACACATTTTTCTGTCGAAGAATGTCTGCATATAATCCAACGGATACAACCTGTAAAAGCAGTCATAGTCCATATCAGCCACCAGATGGGTCGACATCAATCAGTGAATCAAACTTTGCCCAATGGCATCGAATTGGCCTGGGACGGGATGGAAATTGATATCCCATGAACCGGTTAAAAAATGAAGAAAGTGTTTATCTCCGCTCTCATGCAGCTCAAGCGGTAGATTGGTGGCCATGGTGTGATGAAGCTCTGGACCATGCAAAGGCATCTGATAAACCGATCCTCATCTCCAGTGGATATTCAAGTTGCCATTGGTGTCATGTCATGTCACATGAAAATTTCGAAGATGCTCTGACTGCTGAGATGATGAATGATTTTTTCATTAATATCAAGATTGACAGAGAAGAAAGACCGGATTTGGATAGATACTTCATGGAAGTAACACAAGCTTTAGGACAGCAGGGAGGCTGGCCTCTTCATTGTTTTTTGACTCCGGATTTGGAGCCATTTTTTAGCGGTACTTATTTCCCTCCACAACCTATGCATGGAAGACCTTCATGGAAACAAATACTCTTGGGAATACATAATGCTTACAAGCACAATAAGGCTGATCTTTCAAAAAATATTGATCATATCAGGCTATATTTTGAAACATCAAAATCAAACATAACAAAGGAGCGCCGGTACGCACTTCAAGCTGACTTCCAAGAAGCTCTGGTCAAACTCAACGAATGGACGGATTGGGAATATGGAGGTTTTGGTAATGGCCAAAAATTTCCCGGTGTATTGCCTGCCGGACTTTTGATAGAGGGATTTTTTGTCGCCGGAGCTGAATCCTTCTTAAATGCTGCAATCCTACTTGGAACTCAACTCTGCCGATCTGCAATATACGATCAAGTGGACGGAGGTTTTTTCAGGTATACTGTAGATAGAAAATGGACTATTCCTCATTTTGAAAAAATGCTATATGATCAGGCGCTGAATATTCATTTTCTGTCGGATCTGTCAACATTGACACAAAGTAAAGAATTCAAGGCTATAGCTTTGGACGCATTCAGTTTTATCACCCGAACCATGAAGGGGGAGAATGGTCTCTATTTCGCTTCAATTGACGCCGATACGAATGCAATAGAAGGTCTAAGCTATATCTGGACTTTGAAGGAGTTGGAAGAAATCTTGTCGGCAGATGAAAAATTAGTATTTGAACAGACTTACATACTCCATTCATTTGAAGGTGATTATCTGACACTTTCAGCAAAAGAAGCTGCTGACACAAAAAATCTAAGCTCCGGTCTAAGGCAAAAACTTTCGGCTTATAGAGCAATGCGACCTCAAGCCGCAATAGATAGAAAACAAATTTTATCCTGGAATGCAATCTTACTTAGGGCATTCTCAAGACTTTACAGATGTACCGGAAATGAAGAAGTGTTGACCCAACTGGAAGCGCTGGGATACAGGATATTGAAGCACTTCAAATCTCAAGGAGAGAAGCCGGATAAATCAATTTATACCAGAATAATAAGTTCGAATCCAGACAAGCATCCTGCCTTTCTTGAAGATTATGCTGCCTTGATGGAAGCTATGGTGGAATGGTATCAGATCCAAGCAAAGCCGGAAATATTGGATGAAATTAAAGCTATTTCGGATTTCGTAGAGCAGAACTTTAAGAAGCAAAATGGACAGTATGCTTTCTCTGCGAATCTTGATCCACGCATGAAGGAGATTCCTCAACTTGAGGATAGTTCTTTGCCAAATCCACAGGTGAGTTTGAGAAATGCCCTTTGGACTTTGCATCATATCACAGGGGATCGAAAATGGTTGGAATCTATTGATCCGATATTGGATTATGATTTGTCAAAAGCGTATGCTTCGCCATATGCAATGGCAACATATTTGATGTGGGTGGAAAAAAATAAATCCGGCGGGATACAGCTGCACTACAATCCGGCAGATCAGGCCAAATTGTTTCCATTGCCTGCATATTTATGGAACAGTTTGTTGATAGAAGATAAAGGGATAAGGGCATCAGAACTGATGGTTTGTAAAAACTTGTCCTGTGAAATGATTACTTTTACAATATCGGAATTGAACCAATGTTTTTCGAACTATCATATAGGCAGGGATACTTTCTGAGACGTCTGTGGATGTCGGCTATTTTTTGTGGGATAAGACTATGTTATGCACAGCAAATACCAATGCCTGGCATACAGCTTTTGGATCCGGCTAGGATTTTCCCGGCCTTTGGTGTTTGGGAAGACAAGACTGTAGTATCTGGATTGTATAAATCACAAATGACAAGCATCGACGGTGGTCCTGTTGCAAAAGATATTTACCTGAGGACAAGTCTTCCCAGATTTAAATCTGCCATAGCGATGCATTTAGATGACCATAGTTCAGGTTTGGAAAGTACCCAAGGAGTTTCATTGCAGTATGCTCGTGCCTGGACCTCAACAAAATTTGGTTTGAGCTTAGGCCTAAAAGCCGGATGGAAAAGATTTGTATTTGACGGAGCTTCGGCGAGGACTCCGGAAGGCAATTACACAGCTGGAATAGATCATCAGGATCCCGAAGTTCCACTTAGTGAGGTGAGTGACAATGCTTTCGAAACAGGACTAAGTATATTCGTGAGGACTTCATTTTTGGACTTTGGTTTGGGGATGGACCACATCAGAGGAGGCAAGTTTGTGGAGAATAGTAAAATTTACAGAGTAAAAAATATTCTAAATTTTGCAATAATGAAAGAATGGAATATGGGTAATATAGGTATAGTACCATATTTTATTTTATATTCTGATTTTATTCAATTTCAGGAAGAAATATTATGCAGGATTCGGTTTGGAAAGAATATTTTTGGAGAGCTTTTTGCAAGAGGTATTAACCGCGAGTTGTTTGGATTTTGGGGAGGAACTATAGGCCTGGCACCGACGGGTAATTGGCAAATTTTTTATCGATACGAGACCGAAATACATCAGTTTGGAAAAAAAATTTCCGGACCGGGGCAGGAGATTGGGCTTAGGTTTGATCTGCCTGTGATATGGGGAAAAGGAAGCGGTAGAGGTTTTATTTATAATCCGAGATGGTCGGATTAAATATTGCTAATGAAAGTATTATGCATATGCTAAAAGTTTATTGTGAAATATTTAAGAAGATTTAGAAGTAGTGCACAATAAATAAACGAATATTAAGTTGATGTACAAAAGGAAGGAGTTAACGATTCAGATGTAAAGTTTGCTGCCTTCTGACCAAAATATTTTGTTGTCGTAAAAAGAATAGGTATTATATTTACGCAACTTTTTTTTAAAGACAAAGTAGGTAAAAGTGAACCAAATGAGGAAATTGAATCTTTCTCTTATGGTCTTGACTGTAGTTTTTATCTTTTCGTGTGGAAAGAAGCAGCAAGACGGACAAGTAACCGGGGTTTTGGATCGTCCAAAATGGAACGGTATTAACCCTTACGGCATGGTTTATGTGCCGAGTGGAACATTGGTAATAGGTCAGAGCGATCAGGACTTCTTTAATACCAATATTCAGAAGGCAAAATCCATTTCCATTTCAGGATTTTACATGGATGAAACCGAAATCACAAACAACGAATATCGGCAGTTTGTGTATTGGGTGCGTGATTCACTCGCTCATGCTGCATTAGGTCACTTTGTTGAAAGCGAAGATGGCACAAGCGAAAATATCGATTGGGAGCAAGAGATTGATTGGGAGGACGAGACCCTCGATGGGTTGTTCTTTCAGGGAGCTGATGCTTTCAAAGGTATGAAAGAAGCTGACACAAGACAGTTTGTGTATGAATGGGAGTGGAAAGATTGGCAGACAGCCGCACACTCTCGGAATATCAAGAGATCCTCTATCGTTCACAAAGAGAAAACCAATATTTATCCTGATACCTTGTCTTGGATCAGAGATTTCTCATATTCTTACAATGAGCCAATGACCAGAAATTATTTCAGTCACCCGGCTTTTGACGATTATCCGGTGATTGGAATTAACTGGAAGCAAGCAAGAGCTTTCTGCTTTTGGAGGACGCTTCTCTGGAATACCTACAAAGGAGAGGATGAGCCCAATTCTGAGGAGTTTCGATTACCTACAGAACATGAGTGGGAGTGGGCAGCAAGAGGCGGACGTGAGTTAGCGCCATTTCCTTGGGGTGGATATTATCTCCGCAATGCCAAAGGTTGTTTGCTTGCCAATTTCAAACCTGGAAGGGGTAACTATCCGGAAGACGGAGGTCTTTATACTGTGAAAGCTGATGCTTATTTTCCGAATGAATACGGTTTATACAATATGTCCGGAAATGTTGCTGAATGGACAGAAAGTGCTTTCCAAGATAATGCCTACAATTTTGTGCATGACCTGAATCCGGATATCAAATACGAATCTAAACCTGAAGATCCTGAATCTTATAAGAGAAAAGTGATTCGGGGAGGTTCCTGGAAAGATATTGGGTATTTTTTGCAGACAGGTACACGCTCTTGGGAGTTTCAAGATACTTCTAAGTCATATTTAGGCTTTAGATCAGTGCTTACCTTCCTGGGTAGATCTGCCAATGACTTCTAGACATATTATTATTTAGATTGATAAATTAAGTACAATAGAGCAGGAGATACAAATCCTACTCTGCCACATGTGATAAGTCTTAATCCATTTTGTCAAACAATATTCTTTTACTAACAAAAAACTTCTAACAATGGCTTTTTACAAATCTAATGGTTTTAAATACCTCAAAAACTTTATCATTGGTGCCGGTGCAGCGGTAGTTATGCTTGGTGCTCTTTTCAAAATCATGTCATGGGAAGGTGGTGATTCAATGATCACAGCCGGTCTGGTGACTGAAGCATTCTTGTTCTTGCTCCTTGGAGTGATCCCGCCTGAAAAAGATTTCTATTGGGATAAACTTTATCCGGGATTGGATGATTACCATGCAAGAATAAACCCTTTGACAGACGGTCCAACAAAAGGTGCAAACAGACCATTGAATGCAGACAACGTAGAAACTCAACTTTCAGGAATGTTGGGTGAATTGCAAAATATGTCAAAAAGTCTTGGTTCACTTAAAGCTCTTCAAGAAGTTGATTTTTCTAAAACGGGAGATCAAATGAAATCAATGGGCAACTTTTATTCTAAAATGAACGAGGCTGTAACACAACTCAGCAATTCATTGGATGATACCAAAGCATATAGCGAGCAAGTAGCAAATCTGAAAAAGAATTTGACCAGCCTTAATGGCGTTTATGGTAACATTCTTTCTTCTTACAAAAACATGGGTGGAGGCAATAATTAATTTGCATCCCATTTGGTATTCATTGTTTAACGTTTAAATAGAAAAAATATGTCTATACCTAAGGAGCCCCGGCAGCTCATGATCAATATTATGTATCTCGTATTGACAGCGTTGCTGGCATTGAACGTATCAGCTGAGATATTCAACGCGTTCAAATTGGTGAATAAGGGCTTGGTAGAGTCAAATAAAGCTTTGGATCTTGCGAATAGCAAAATGCCTGAATCAATTGAAAGAAGGGCAAAAGCTAAACCGGAATTCCAGAAATACGCAGACAGAGCTAAACTACCGGGGACTTATGAAAAGGAATTTACAGAATATGTGAACGGTATCGTAAATGATCTCATAGACAAATCCGGTAACAAAAACGGATCTGTGGATGATGGCGACTATATCGTACACGGAGATAAAAAAGATCTTAAAGGAAAGAAAAATAAAGACGTTACTACCAGAACTATGGTTAACGAAGGCAAAGGTCAGGAGTTGAAAGGGAAAATAGAGGAATATCGTCAGAAGTTTCTTGCTCTTGTAGATACTGCCGATCGCGCTAAAATGGAAAGCGAAATTTCACTTGCCATAGACGACGAAACCTGGAGACATTCGAAGAATAAGAAGAGCTGGGAAGAATTTACATTCAAACAGATGCCTCTCGGGGCTTGTGAACCTATCTTTACGAAGTTCATCAATGACGCTAAGGCTTCATCAAACTCAGTTCTCAACTATTTGAGTGGGAAACTAGGAGGAGAAGACGTAGTCCTTGACAAATTTACCGTAATTTCTTCTCCGAAGAAGAATTACATCATCAAGGGCGAACCTTTCGAAACCAGTATAAGCCTTGCTGCTTCCACATCAAAGAATACAAGTACGAAAGTGAGTCTTTCGGTAAACGGAAGCAGTATTCCAGTTAATGCCGATGGTGAAGCATTATGGAAAACAGTTCCCGGAGACGTCGGAGTGAAGAAATATTCTGCTATAGCTACAGTGACAAATCCGGTAACCGGAAAAACTGATACCTACAAAAGAGATTTCGAGTTTGAAGTAGGTGAGCGTTCTTGTAACGTATCCGCTGAAAAGATGAACGTTTTTTACATTGGCGTTGACAATCCGGTGTCGATTTCTGCTGCTGGTGTACCTTCAGCTCAGTTGCAGGTAAATGCAACCGGTGGTGGCATCAATTTATCGAAAGTAGGAGGTGCTAAGTACAATGCAACTGTAAATACGCAAGGCGAAGCTACAATCACACTTGCTGGTGGTGGACTGACTGCTACAGCATTCAAATTCCGTGTGAAGAGAATTCCGGATCCTGTTCCGATGCTTTCCGGAAAAAGAGGGGGGGCAATCGGAAACGGAGAGATCAAAGCACAATCCGGTGTCATCCCGATGTTGGAAGGTTTTGACTTCGATGCAAGATGCCAGATCCAAGGATATACTGTCGTACGCGTTGCTCCACGTCAGGATGCCGAAATCGCACAGAATGGAGGTGGAAAATTTGAAGGTGGCGCTACATCTTTGATCAACAAGGCTAAACCGGGCGATCGTTATCTATTTGAAAATATCAAAGCTCGTTGTCCCGGTGATGCTGCTGCTCGTAACATCGGAGATATGTCATTTAAAGTTCAATAAATTATTTTGTCATGCTTAAAAAATGGTTTTCAATTTTATCCCTGTTCTGTTGTCTTAGTCTTCCTGCATTTTCACAGATGGAAGAAGAGATGACGGAAGCTAGCAATCCCGAAGATACTTCAGGTTATCTGGATGATATCGTTGAACGTAAAATACTCCAAGAGCAAAGATTCTTAGCTTACGAACCCATTCGTGAAGCTGACATCCTTTGGTCAAAGAGAATCTGGCGCGTAATCGACGTCCGGGAGAAAATGAATATTGGGTTCATGTACCCCAATCGTCCGTTTTTTAAGATACTTTTGGACGGAATTCAAAATGGAGATATAGCAATATTCGACACAGACGAATTCAAGAAAAAAGTGACAGGCGAAGATTTGGACAAAATGCTCCACAGCGTTGACACGCAGTCGGTTTGGGACGCAGAGACTTATCAGGAAGAAGTCAGGATCATCAAAAATGACTTGGACTATACCAACATCAAAACTTTCAGAGTAAAGGAAATTTGGTATTTTGACAAAGAATCCTCCAGATTGAATTGTCGTATTTTAGGTATTGCTCCAATTCAGGAAAAGAAAAATGCAGAGACAGGAGAAGTAGAGTATTCACTTCCAATGTTTTGGATTTATTATCCTGAAGCGAGGAAATATCTGACGAAAGAGATGGTGTTCAATGACCGAAACGACAGTGCGCCAGGATCATGGGCTGATTTGTTTGATTCAAGATTTTTCTCCAGCTATATCTTTAAGCAATCCAATGTTCAGGATATGCGTTTGCCGGATCTTTTTACCGGAGAGAAATATGGAGAGCAGGCAGGTGTGAACATGTTGTTGGAATCAGAAAAGATCAAGAACGAATTGCTCAACTTCGAGCATGATCTCTGGGTCTATTAATTAGATAAATAATTATTCTCGATAGAAGCCATGCCTAATCAGCATGGCTTTTTTGTTTTCAAGAATGAACACCGACAACACAACGAGGTATTCGATCAGAGTAAAGAGATCTTGATAATTAATCCAGTGAGGATCGTAATGTGAATAACTGACGATCACCATTCCCGACCAGCATACTGCAGTCCTGTAATAAGAAAAAATACCAAATCCAACAATCATGCAGATGTACCAGGGATGCACTGTAGAACTCAACAAATAAAAACAAAAAGCCAAAATAAAAATGGAACGATACCATGAATCATCTCCTTGGTGATTCCAGAGACTGACTAATTTTTTTAGATAAATCACTATAAAAACAAGCATAAGGATAAGAGATGTAAATTTTTCTACTGAGTATAATTGTGCATTATGAAATGAATAAATGATCGGTTTATATAAAAATGAATTGAATTCAAATTGTCTGAAGAATAGACTTACACTCTGCAAAAAGTGATCCGGATAGGTTGCCGCAAGTGGTAAAAACATGACTGCTCCAACTAAGAAAGCGTTTAAACCTGAAATATGGGGAGCCTTTATCCATTTAAGAAAGAATGCGGGAACGAATATTACCGAGCTTAGCTTGCTAGCGATGGATAAAGCGAACAAGAAAAATCCTGTGTTTTTGAAATGATCAGAATTGATGCTTACCACGGCCAGAAGTAGTGCAACAAGCATGATTAACTCTATGTGTGCATTCGCATAAGATTCAAAAATCCACAAGGGATTGAGGAACAATAAACCGATATACGCGGAATTTCGATTACTTGTTCTAAAATATTGTATGAGAAAGTATATTAAACCAAGTTCAATGCTGAGGTATAACAGCCGCAGCACCATGGCGAATCCCAAAATGGATTTTCCTCCTAAGGATGCTGAAATAAAAAACAATAATTGCGATGGCGCCGGATAAATACTGAAGTATTCGGAAGAGCTGAGATGAGCGTAAACCTGAGCGAACAATGGATCAATATTTCCTGCATGTTGTAAAAATTCTGTTGGGGTATATTGGAATGGATTTATACCATGGCTGCACATCAATCCATCCCAGAAATATCTATAAATATCCGGACTCCAATCGGCTAAAGTAAAGCTGCATGCGATTCGAAAAAATAATCCCGGAATTAACCACAGGAGGACATTGCCTGAATATTTTAATATTATTTTCCAAAACAAAAGGTAAATAATAAATGCACTGCCGAAAAAAAACAAAATACTGAGAAAATGGCTCTGCCGGCTGTAAAATGGGGTAAGACAATAAATCGTTACAGAAAAAGCGATGCTGAAATAAAAGAACAGCCATTGCTTCGGATTCAGACTGGCAGATGCCGCTGGCATTTACTTGATACTCAAATGTCTGAGTGCATAAAAGAAATTAATGCCAAATCCAAACATCAAAAGAACATGGAAAAGGATAAAAGAATAATACTCTAAATAAATGCCCAATCCGATGGCGAAAATAAAATACAAGCAGATGATGGCTTCAAACCAAGTCGTCCAATCGATCTTGTGGATCATATATTTATTATTGTGAAGCTTGTCTTTCAAATTCAATAAATTGAATTTTGGAGTTCGAACAAATGATGATTTTTTCCCGCGGTAGCCTTGAAGCACTGCAATGCTGTTGTGCAAACTCATGCCCATCGACAAACCCATAAATACCGGAAACAAAAATAAAAATCTAAAAAATGGATATTTTACATTTTTTTCTTTCCAGCAGGTCATGATGTTCGCTTCATAAAATACTGAAACGACAGCTAAGGTACCTAATAGACAAAAACCTAGAAATGTAGCTTTGAGATGATAGTAATCCAAGGCATAAAGAACCGGGACACTTGTGATGGCTACACCGAAAATGACAAGGAAAATTCCACTTGCCATGAGGTGCATGGTAGAATGAAATTTGGTCACAAATGGTAAATTTGATTTTAATATCGTAGGTAAAAGTTTGCGTGAATTTTCTGCACCGCCTTTCATCCATCTGAACTGTTGGGATTTTAATCCGTAGATTTCAGCAGGCAATTCGGCAGGGCAGGTGATATCTTCGATATAATTTATTTTCCATCCTTTCATCTGAGCCCGGTAACTCAGATCCAAATCTTCAGTGAGCGTATCCGCCTGCCATCCTCCGGCATCATCAATCGCAGAACGTTTCCAGATTCCTGCCGTCCCGTTAAACTGTAAGAAATGCCCTGCAGCACAACGACCGGCTTGTTCAATAGTAAAATGAACGTTGAGCTGGAATGCTTGCAATTGGGTGAGTAAACTATAATCTTCATTGATATGTCCCCATCGGGTTTGAACTACCGCAATTTCGGGTTTGTCAAAATAAGGCAATGCTTTGAGCAGGAACTCAGGTTCAGGCAAGAAGTCAGCGTCAAAAATCGCAACATATTGGCCTGTAGAAAAGCGAAGACCATTTTTTAAGGCACCTGCTTTGTACCCTTCCCGATTTTCTCTGTGGATATAGTGAATATCGAATCCCTGGTTTTTAAAATGCGCTACACGTTCTTGTACATGCTCCAAGGTTTCGTCAGTGGAATCGTCCAAAACCTGAATTTCTAATTTATCTTTTGGGTACTGGAGTTTTGTGATATTGTCCAGCAATCGATCCACGACGAACAATTCATTGTAAATGGGTAATTGGACCGTAACTGTGGGCAAATCCGGATCTGATTCTGTGTAAGAAGATAAGGATTTTTTTTCCCTTTTTTGCCTCCGGTACGCTCTCAACAGGTAGAGTTGCAAAAGACAGAAAAGTGTTATATACAATAGGGCAAGAGTGTAGATTGCGATCAGGATATAGCCTAAATTTTCCATTACTTGTAGCTCAACAAATGTAATGAATGTCTGCTTCGACAAATTCATTTGGTTTGGGTATTTGGAAATAATTGACAAAAAGAAATCAATCGTTAACTAGCCAAGACCAAAAGCTCATTTGCGATATAATTAAGATAAAAATGTCGTAAATTAATTGACATGAAGTTCAGGACCTCAAGTTTGGATGCAAGATTATGTGAATGAGTGAATTGTAAGAATGGGGAGCAGAGCTTTACTCCTGAATCCATTTTTCACGAAAAATGGTGAGGAGTATTTTTTTACCTGCGAGAAAACTTCCTTTGATAGTACCGGAAACTTTTGATTGTCCTATCCGTCTTCGATATCTTACCGGAACTTCGCCACAATTTAGACCCATTTTGGCCGCTTTGACTTGCATTTCTACTGTCCATCCAAAATTTCTGTCGGCCATTTTCATCCGGGCTAAGGGATCATATTTTATAAGTCTGAATGGTCCAAGATCGGTGAATTGGTATCCGAAAAGGTATTTGATCAATTTTGTTGAGAGCGCATTACCAAATTTTTGAATGGGCGTGAGGGATCCTGATTCTGGATCGCCCAGCACTCTGGATCCGATTACCAGGTCTAAATTCCTTTTTTGCATAGCTTCAGTCAGATCTATCAAGTCCTCAGGGAAGTCAGAATAATCAGCATCCAAAAATCCAATAGCATCAGGGAGCCGGACCTCACTTTTTGTGTTGGAAATATATGCTAATGCTTTGAGACATGCTGCGCCATATCCTTTTTCGGGTTCATGCAGCACAACTGCTCCATGAGAAGATGCAACCCTCACGGTATCGTCTGTACTGCCATTGTCACAAACGATTATTCTTCTAACTAAATTTATAGGAATGGCTTCTAATACAAGACCAATGGCCTTAGCTTCGTTGAGAGCAGGAATGATGAGGTCAATGACCAGAGCTTTGTCAGAAACAGTGGTGTTTGGATTACATTGCATTCAATGCCTTCGTCAGATAAGTCAAAACGAAGGGAAGTGGTACCCAAAACCAAGCCGGAAAAAACCACAATAAGGCCAGCATAAGTACAGTCGAAACGATGAATATCAACCAGTTCTGAGAATTCGATTCTTGTCTTTGAGACATAGGATATATTTTGTACAAAGTTAATATAATTTTGTCAGCTATCTTCGTTCCTGATTCAGGAATTCACCGGAACTATTAATCATGCAAAAATTATTACCTCTTTTTATTCTGCTGATCATGTGGATGTCTTGTACTAAAGAGGACTTTACCACCGATCCCGGTGACCGGCTCAGTTTTTCTACTGATACAATATCATTCGATACCGTGTTCACGACATTGGGTTCGGCAACGCACCTGATCAAGATATACAATACCCACTCTAAGTCTATCGAAATCAGTTCCATCCAAATCAAGTCTGGAGTAAATTCTAAATTCAGAATTAATGTGGATGGACTGGCAGGAGAAAAATTTGAGCACGTACAAATCCGTGCAAAAGATAGCATTTATTTATTTTGTGAAGTGACGGTAGATCCGGATCAAAATGTCAGCGAAAGCCCATTTGTGATCACTGACGAAATCGTATTCATCACCAATAATAATTCGCAATCAGTTGTCCTGGAAGCATGGGGACAAAACGCCAATTATTTTCCTGCTAAGTCAAATAAAGGGAAGGTGTACGAATTGGACCTTCAGGGCAAAGAACTCATCTGGAATGACCCGAAACCGTATATCCTTTATGGTATAGTATTGATCAAGAACGGGACCCTGAGAATAAGTGCGGGTAGCAAAATTCATGTCTATGGAGGAATAACGAAATATCTGGACAGTCTGGGTAATTCATTTTATTACAATGACGGACGGCTAATCATCGCTTCTGATGCGAGGATTCTGGCAGAGGGAACTTTTGATAGACCTATAGTATTTCAGGGGGTTCGATTAGAGGAAGAATACAGGGATGTCAGTGGCCAATGGTCCACGATCAGCATAGCAGGGGAAAGCTCGGGCAATCTTTTTAGAAACGTAAAAATATTGAACAATCAAATTGGCTTGACGATTGATTCTCTGGCATCTTGTGATCTGATCAATTGCACCATTGCAAATAATTCTTCATATGGCTTGTACTGTAATGCAGGGGTGGTATATGGCGAGAATTGCCTCTTTCATTCTCAAGGCCAAAATTCCTTGGTGGTAGAGACCGGTGGGAGCGTTAGTTTTCAATATAGCACATTTGCGAATTTTGGTAATACCGAATCAGCTCTTTTTCTATCGAATTTCAGGTGCCCGGATCCCACGGACTGTAAATTTCCAATCATTGGGGAGTTGAATGCTGAATTTAATAACTGTATTTTTTCAGGAGGAGACAGAGATGAATTTATTTTCAAGAAAAATGAAAGTGTCGGATATTTCATCCATTTCCGAAACTGCTTTATGAAATTAAACGATCCTGTTATTGCCAAGCTTGACGAATTCAAGACCAGTTACACTCAGGATTGCATTTTTAGTAGTCAGTTAGATCATTTATTTAAAGATATTTCAAAGGCAGATTTTCATCTGGATACTTTATCTCAAGTAGAAGGTAAGGCTTTCCCTATTTCCAGTATTGATAAAGATCTCGACAATCAGCTGCGAGACTCCGGCAAGCCTGATATCGGATGCTTTGAGTATATTGATTAGA